>JAMCTD010000043.1 GCA_023380995.1 Patescibacteria group bacterium | reverse complement strand
TTAAGGCAGCTGCTCAACCAGAAGCTTATGCCCATTTAGGCTCGGTAGGAAGCGGACATTTTGCCAAAACCATTCACAATGGAATTGAATATGGGATGATGGAGGCAATTGGAGAAGGGGCAGCGATTTTAAAAAACTCAGAATTTCCTTATGATTTACAGGAAGTTTTCAGGATTTATAACACTGGATCTATTATAGAATCAAGATTAGTGGGTTGGACATTAGCTGAACTAAAAAATGATCCTGATCTTTCAAATATTTCCTCTGTTATAGGATCAGGAGGGGGAGCAGGGAAAACTAAGGGAGAAGCTCATTGGACAGTAGAACATGCCAAATCCTTGGGAGTAGATGTGCCTGTGATAGAAGCATCTGTTGCGGTTAGGGATAATTCTGATCAGGATAAGGTCGACTCTCCAAATGGTTTTAGGAATAAAATAGTAGCTGCCATGAGGTGGCAATTTGGCAGACACCCTGTAAAGAAAAGCTAAAAATCCTCACACAGTTGTATTATAGGTCATTATCTGGTATAATTTTTCTATGCTTGAACAAAGAGAAATAGGATATATTGGTTTAGGAAAAATGGGTTTTAATATGGTTACAAGGCTAGTTGAACATGGAGTTCGTGTAGTGGGCTGGGATGCTTCATCAGAAGCAACTGCTAAAATAGCTTCAATTGGTGCGCAACCTGCTAAGGATCTTAATGCAGTGATTGATAGCTTACAACCCCCTCGTATCCTTTGGCTTATGTTGCCTCACGGAGAACCTATTGATCAAACCCTAGAGGTATTTTCTAAGAAGCTTACAAGAGGCGATTTAATTATTGAGGGAGGGAATTCTCATTATGAAGACTCTATCAGAAGAGCAAAGCAAATGGATGCATTAGGTTTGAATTTTATGGATTTTGGTGTATCAGGAGGGCCTTCCGGAGCAAAAAATGGTGCTGCTTTAATGATTGGAGGATCAGAGCAAGATTATCAAAGAATAGAATGGTTGGCTAAAATTGTTGCTGCTCCAGATTCTTATGCCCGTGTTGGGCCCGTAGGTGCGGGTCATTTTGTAAAGATGGTTCACAATGGAATTGAATATGCTTTTATGGAAGCTATAGGAGAAGGATTTGCTGTTTTAAAAAATGGCCCTTTTCAACTTAATTTAGCCACGGTGGCAACAGCTTATAGACATAATACGGTTATTGCTTCTAGATTAATTGATTGGACTGAGCAAGCGTTATTGCAAGATCCAAATTTAACAGATATATCTTCTATAATAGGACATACCGGTGAGGGAGAATGGACTATTCAAACAGCGAAGAATCTTGGAATTGATGTACCAGCTATTCAGGATGCATTTAAAGTTAGAGTAGAATCCAAAAAAGATCCAGAGAATTCTCCTGCAGGTTTCCGTAATAAAATTGTGTCGGCCCTTAGAGGTCAGTTTGGTCACCATTCTGTTAAGAAGAGTTAACTTAAATTTAGGAACTTTAAGACTTTATCTTTTTCCTCTAAAGACTCTAATGTTAAATCAGCTTGAGCTAATTCATGAGATTTAAAAGTTCTGTACCTATCAGGGTTTAGGAATAAAACTGTAGTTGCCATGAGGTGGCAATTTGGCAGACACCCTGTAAAAAAAGTATAATATCCAGATGGCTTTTGGAATTGTTTCCCTTCTTATTGCAAATTTAGTAGGTGGAGCGTTAACCCCTATGTTTATTAAGTTGGGCGTTAGGGAAATACCCCCCATAACTTTTACAGCTTTTAGGTTTATCATTGCTTTTTTAATAACACTTCCTCTTTACCTAAAACATCCGGGTTTAAAAATAACTAAGAAAAATTTTAAATGGGTGTTAATAGATTCAGTGTTTTTTACTGTTAATGTGGCTTTGTTTAGTATTGGAATCCAATATACAGGTGTTGTGATGAGTCAGGTCCTTTATGCTTTGGTACCAATTATTGTGGCTTTCTTAGGCCATTTTTTATTAAAAGAGAGGATTACTAAGAATAATGCCATAGGATCTATTATTGCTTTTTCAGGTCTATTATTTTTAATTTCTCAATCTTTTAGCGGACAACCAGGCACTTTTGGAACACCTTTGGGTAATCTGCTGATTATGCTAGCAGTTTTATCTTGGTCTTGTTATTATATAGTCTCACGCAAAATTACTCATACTTATTCTCAAGTGTCTATTAGTTTTGCCAATTTTTTAACTTCTGCCATTATACTTTCTGCCTTAATTCCTTTTGAACTTAAGATCAGGTCTTTTTCTCTGGCAGATATTTCTGGATTAGGTGTTATTAGTTTGCTGGTTGTGGGAATTTTTTCTTCTGTAATTTGCATAAACTTAATTCAAATTGGAATCAAGAAAATTGGAACATTTATAACCTCACTTTTTGGCTATATAGGACCTCTTGCTGCTGCGGTAACTGCAGTTCCTTTTTTGGGAGAAAAGATTACATTTAATCTGATTTTAGGCGGATTGTTAATTATTTTTGGAGTTTTTTATGCTACAGCATATTCTAAATTGCAAAAGACAACAGCAATAAAATTTTAAAATTAGCCAACCAAGGATAAAATCTGTGTATGGTTTGAGATGATAGGGATATTTTCAGGGATTCTTAAATCCCTGTCATTTAAATCCCTGCAAAAATAGATAAAGTTACAGCCTGCATTTTTGGAGGCGAGATAATCACTGTATGCATCTCCTATGTAGGCACAATCTTGAATAGGTATTCCCATAAATTTGGCAGTAAGTAAAATGGGCTCAGGGTCTGGTTTACCATGGGTATACATTTCCCTATAAACTGTTTTATCAGTTAATGGCTGTAGTTGTTGAAGACTATCAAAAACAGTGAGAGCAAATTTTTTTGTGGCAGAGGTGCAAATCCAAACATCAATGTTTTTTTCTGTTAATTTCTTATACGCATCCAGAAAATCCTCATAAAGCCTAACTAGGCTGGTATTTTGCACAGTGTAATCATCCTTTATTTTAACAAAGCTTTCTCCCAATTCCTCAAATTTATTTCCTAAAACTTGTCTGGCTGCCAATTCATTTGTAATTCCTTTTTGATTTTTTAAAAAGTCTTCAGTAATTTCTACATTATGATGTTTTCCTGCTTCTTTCCATCCTTCCTCATGCAGTTTTGCAGTTGAGAGAATTGTTCCATCCAGATCATAAATTACACCTTTTTTCTTGCTATTCATGCACCTATAATATACTAAGATATGGAAAATAACAAAACTTTACTAACAATAGTTAAAACCTGGAATATTAAATTTCAGCCTGAATATAGGGGGTTTAGATGTGCAGATTGCCAAAAATATATGCATAAAGCCTGGCATCACTACTTAAATTACGGAGGCTTCAAAACCCCCATTCACTTTTGTAATAAATGCCAAAAGAAATTTGGTTTTAAGGGTGGGACTTATCAGATTTTTATTTGTGATAAGTGTGGACGGAATATGTTTAAATCCTTTCATATTTGGACTAAAGAGGGTAAAAAATTAGTGGAAACCCATTTTTGCAAAGAATGTTTTAAAAAATCAAATTCTGCAAAATTCCATTGAGGGCTCAAGCCAGTTCCTGCCATCTGCCTGGATTAATTTATCTGCCTCTTTGGGTCCCCAGGATCCTGGTTTATAAGGATAAGCTTTCTTTTTAGCAGCAATTAAGGGATCAACAAATGCCCATTGGGCTTCTACTTCTGTTGCGTCATTGAAAAATGTTTGATCACCCCTCATGGTATCAACCAGCAGTCTTTCATAAGGGTCAGGTATATAGTGGCTGTGAGGATCCATCCTGTAGCAGTATTGCATGTATTCCGGTTCAAGCTTAATTTCGTACCCCGGCACTTTAGTTAAAATTCTAAAAACTATTCCTTCATTTGGCTGAATTCTATAAATTAGTACATTTGGTTCTTCTCCCAGGTTTAAGTTTTTAAATAATCTGTTAACCGGGTTTTTAAAAACTATGGATATTTCTGTGGCAGTTTGTTTTAACTTTTTGCCTGCCCTGATATAAATCGGTACATCTTTGAAGCGCTCATTGTTAATAAAAGTTTTAAGGGCATAAAATGTGTCTGCAGTGGAATCCGGGCTCACATTTTCTTCTTTTTGATACCCTTCATATTGCCCATAAACTACTTTTTCCGGTATAGGTACCAAATTGCTTAGGATTTTAAGGCGTTCTTTGGTAACTGCTTCATTGGTAAATTCAGTTGGCGCGTCCATAGTGGCAAAGGCCAGCATTTGCAGCTGGTGGTTTTGCCCGACATCTTTTAAGGCTCCAACTTGATCATAATATCCCCCGCGTTTGCCTATGCCGAAGCTTTCTGAAGCTGTAATTTGGATATGGTCAATATCATCTTTATTAATAATCGGTTCAAAAATGCCGTTAGCAAAGCGGAAGGTTAAAATATTTTGCAAAGTTTCTTTACCCAAATAATGATCAAGCCTGTAAATTTGATCCTCGGAAAAATATTTTAAAAGGAGTTGATTTAATTGTCTGGCAGACTCAAGGTCGTTACCAATTGGTTTTTCAATCATGAGTCTAACCCAGCCGTTGTTTTGTTTGTTTAAGTTGTTTTTCTGTAAATTCTCAAATATTGCTTGATAAAGGCTGGGGTAGGTTGCCAAATAATAAATACGGTTTCCCTTATATTTTCTTAGTTCCCGGTATAGCCCTGGTTCATTGATGCTGCCGGAAATATAGTGTAATTTTCTAACAAGTTTTTGAAAAACCTCTTCCTTAATTTCGTGGCGGTGGTGGATGTTTTCCAGGTGGAGTATATTTTTAATATAATCCTGGAATTCTTTATTGGTCATTGGTTTTCTGGCAATGCCAATAATGGGCATATTCCCAGGTAATAAACCTTTTTCTGCCATGTCATATAGAACGGGGATCAGCTTTATTTGAGCCAAATTACTGGTAATACCAAGGATAATTAAGGCATAATCTTCCATAGGGTACATTTTGGATCATTGACAATAAAAAGTAAAGAAGGGATACTAAAAAATATGCTCAAACCTTTTGCAGACAGACCTCATGAAAAAATGAGGGAGGTGCTTATGAACCCAGATGCTTCCGGACCCGAGGTTCATTACTATATGATCAGGGGAGGCACAGATAAAACAAACATTACAGTTTGGGAAACAGGCACAGTTGGAGGGGAATACATTAAAACTTATGGGCATTATCATGTTGGACAGATTGAGGAAACTTATCAGGCAATATCAGGCGAGGGAATAGTTTTGCTTCAAACCAGGAAAAAAGACACTGAAGGCAATCCAATTGATGATGAGATAGAAAGCTTTTATGCCATACCGGTAAAGGTGGGAGATCATGTGTTTATTTCTTCAGGGACAGGGCATTTGATAGTAAACACCGGTAAGGTTTGGCTGGTTACTTCTGATGACAGCCCGGTAAATTTTGCCGAGGCTGATCCGGTGTCTTTGCCAGGTCATGCTGATTATGTGCCTTTCCAGAAACTCCAAGGTGCTGCTTATTATGTAGTGGAAGAAAATGGTAAGCCTAAGTTGGTTAAGAATGAAAACTATAAATCAGTTCCGGAAGCCCAGTGGTTTACTCCGGAAGAATATGCCCAAAAGATAGGAAGATAGAGTCTATCTTTGTACAAATAATACTGCATTAGGGATATTTCTACCAGGGCCGGCTTTATACCCTCCAAACCAGAGTGCTGTAGATCCTCCCTCATCTAAATTTAATGCATCACCCATTTCCAAAGCTTTTAAGACCTTGGCAGATTCACCCATGGTAGCATTGTGCACAATGCCGATATAAACAATGTTTCCTTTGGCAGCTATAAAAGACCTTGGGCCTTTTTGGCCAAATTTTGGTTCGTTTGGAGCTTCAGAGTAACTAATATTGCCTCCGGAAACCAAAAGCGGGTAATTGGCAATTACGCTGTCTACCCCCGTGTCCCGTCCCCATTCCAAAGATCTGCTGACAAACCTGGCAGAACCGGCAGAAAAAATTGCTGCAGGAACAGTGGAATAAACATTATTGTCAGAGTTAAAGTAGTGTTTGTTTTTATTCATTACTAAGGTGTCAAAGGAGTTAGTTTTACCAGCGCAACTTGGATATTCTTTAGGACAAAAGAAAGACCCGTTAATTCCGGCATATGCCCCATTTCTTCCCACATAATCACCCAGGGATAAAACAGGGCAGTCATTTGAACAATCAGAATCTGAGGCAGTATCAACTATAACCTTGGTGGAATTTAAATCTGCTGCAATAATGGAAACAGGGAAGGTTTGCCCGTCAACGCTGACATTTTGGCGTGAATACCCGGAACCCGGAGGAGTGTTATTTGTCACAACAGGTTGTTGAGTAGGTGTGGGAGTAGAAGTGGGTTTGGGTAAAGGAGTAGAGGTGGGTGTTGGGGTGGGAATGGGGGTAGGTGTAGGAGTTGGGGTTAAGGCAGGAGTTGGAGAAGGCTTAATTAAGACAGGTGTTATATTAGATTTTAAATAAGGTGTTTTAGGTCCTTTGACAAATAAGAACACTAAGGATGCTATAAATATGCCCAAAATTACAACAATAGGGGCTATTCCTGCTTCACCAAAGCGGAAACGGGGCAAATCCTTTTGATCTAAAAATTTCATAGGCAGTTTGATAGTTTAAGAAAAGCGGTTTTCTATAATACCTACTATTTTATCAACTGTTTCATCTAATTTTCCAGGTACATTTTCCACAACAAAATCATAATTATCCTTATAATTTAACCAGAACCTGGTATCTTCCGCCATCCTTCTGTCAATTTCTTCCTGGTTTAAGTTGCGTTCCTCAAGTCTTTTTAATATTACCTCATCTTCAACTGTTAAATATATAACTAATACCCTTTTTAATAATTCTTCAGCTAAATTTTGATCAAAAGCATCTTTAATAAATTGCCTGATTTGACCGGCACGGGAAGGGTCAATCCTCCAGATTAAACTTTGGTCAAGATTATTTACGATCTGCTCTTTTTCTGTACCATAAAAATTACCGGCATATTCCACCCATTCAATGAAATCACCTTTTTGCAGCTTTTCTTGAAATTCTGATTTGGAAATAAAATGATAGTCTTTATCATTAATTTCCCCATCCCTGGGAGCCCTGGAAGTAGTGGTAATGACTTTTTTGAAATTAGGAAATCGGGATAGGAGTTTAAGCATTACAGTATCTTTGCCTGAGGCTGTTTTTCCGGTAAGAATAATTAGGAGTTTATTCACTGAGTATATTTTTATCGATTGCAATAACTTTTTCAAGTGAATGATTTTTATAGATAATTTTCCTGTGTTCTTTAGGGAGTGTTACTCCGTGTATAATCGCGCCTAAGAGTATACCTTTTGTCACAATATAGTCGGTTACGCCTAGTGATACAAAAAAGGAAACTATCAGAATGATGGAAAAATATATCCAGTGGTGAAGGTGTATTACCTGACCGAATACTCTAATCCGTAGCACAGGGAAAATTTGTACCCGTTTGGTTTTAATATTAGGCATTTTTTTTCTGATCCGGGATGTTGGATGAGTTATTGTCCGTGATGTTAAGTACCCTAAAGCTGTAGCGGGTATGAGTGATAAATATTCCATGTCTAGCCTATATCATTCTATTAAAACCAGCTCCAAATTGCAAATTTCTGAACTTTTATTTATTATAGTCTTTTAAATTATGAAATTCTCGCTTATTGGTATGTCAAGCAGCGGTAAAAGTTATTGGAGCAAAAAATTTAAGAGTAAAGGCTTTAAGAGATTTTGCTGTGATGATTTAATTGAAAAGAAGCTGGGCTGTGAGTTAAAAACCTTAGGTTATTCAGGGATAAAAGATGTAGGTAAATGGATGGGTCAGCCTTTTGATTCCCAATACCCCAGGACGAGTAAACAGTATCTGGCTTTTGAAAAAGAATCGCTGTCTGAGATTTTAGCTGATGTTGAAAAATTGGATCCTAATCAGGACGTTGTTATTGATGCCACAGGAAGCTTAATTTATCTGCAAAATTCTATCCTGAATAAGTTAGCCAAAATCACCCGGGTTATTTATCTTCAGATTCCTGATTCTTTTAGAGAGAAAATGTATAAAATATATCTTAAGCATCCGAAGCCTGTTATTTGGGGGAATTCTTTCAAAAAGCTAAAAGGAGAAACAGATATGGAGGCTTTAGCCAGGTGTTATCCAAAATTGCTTGCTTTCCGGGCAAAAAGGTATGAAAAACTGGCTGATATTACGCTTGATTATAGATTAATATCTGACCGGGATCTTACTATAGACAAATTTATACAGGCTTTGGACAAATAAATTCCATGATAGAGCAGATGACCTATTACAGCACCAATAATAAAGATGAGAGGGTAAATTTTAAGACCGCTCTTCTTGCGGGAATTGGATCAAATTACGGGCTTTATATGATGCCCCGGCAGGATATTCCTAAGCTTGCTTTAAAACAAATTGAAGGCATGGAGGGGTCTTCTTATGCAGATATTGCTTTTAAAGTTTTAAATCCATTTTTAGGCAGAGAAATACCTCAGGATAGATTAAGAACCTTGCTTGAAGATGCTTATGATGAAAACATTATTCCTACCAGAATTCAGCATATTGTTGGTAAGACTCACATCATGTGGCTTACTGCTGGTCCAACCTATTCCTTCAAGGATTATGCTGCGAGGTTTTTTGGTAGGACTTTGGATTATTTTTTAGGGGAAGAAGATTTAAAAAGAACAGTAATGGTGGCTACATCAGGTGATACGGGTGGAGCTGTAGCTGATGCTTTGCATGGTTTGCCAAATGTGGACAATATAGTTTTCTTTCCTAAAAAAGCAGTGAGCGATGGCCAAAGAAGGCAGATGACTACCTTACAGGGTAATGTTTACGCATTTGAGGTCAATGGTGACTTTGATCTTTGTCAGGCTTTAGTGAAAAAAATTTTGGGAGATAAACAATTTGCCAGAGAAGTTTTTGGTGATCCTGATAGGTTAACATCAGCCAATTCTATTAGTTTAGGCAGGCTTTTGCCTCAGGCTGTTTACCCATTTTTTGCTTATTCCAGAGTAGCCAGGGATGGTGAACCAATGATTGTTAGTATCCCTTCCGGTAATTTTGGTGACATGATGGGCACAGTTATTGCTAAAGAAATGGGGCTGCCAATTTCTAAAATTGTTTGCGGGGTTAATGAAAACCAAGAATTTCCCAGGTTTTTGAAAACAGGCAGGTATGCTGTTGAATCTGCAAAAACTTCACCTTCCTCAGCTATGATTGTTTCCCACCCCAGCAATTTAGCCAGGCTGATTGATTTTTATGGAGGGCATATGATGGATGAAAGGGACGAAAATGGAAAGGTTATTACAGAAGGGGTAATTAAGTCTATGCCAGACCTTGATGCTATGAGAAGGGATATTGCTTCTTTTGCTGTCAGTAATCCCCAGCACCTTCAAACCATACAAGAAGTATATGCAAAATATAAAGTAATTTTGGATCCACACGGGGCAGTGGGATGGAAGGCTTTGGAAGAATATCTTAATGGGGTTCAGGATAAATTGGCTGTGGTTTATGAAACTGCTGATCCTGGTAAGTTCCCCCTGTATGTTAAAGAGGCAATAGGAATTGAGCCTAATATACCGGAAGGTATTCAAAAACAAGCAGAGCTTAAAGAGAGGATTTATGCTATTGAAAGCAAGCCGGAGCGTACTAAAAAGGGTCTTAGGTTAACTGATCAGCAAGTTGCAGAAGCAAAAGATAAAATTAGAGAATTATTAAGCCCATAAACATCTTCCTTGTGCTATAATTCAGGCTTAAAATATGAGATCTATAGATATTCTAAAATTTGGCGGAACCTCTATGGCTGATGCCAAGGCAATGGAACAGTCTGCGTCGGTTGTTTCGGAGGCACACAGGAAGGAAGGTTCGGTTCTTAGTATTGTTTCGGCAATGAGCGGTGTAACTGATCAATTGAAAAGTGTTATTAAAAAAGGATTAGAAGGTAGAGACTATTGGGATTTAATGAGGGAGATTGCAGGCCGCCATGTTGAATTAATTGAGCAAGCTGTGGAATCACATGAAGTTGATCCTTTGGAAAAAGCTGCTCAAGAACAAGTTTTTCAAACTCATAAATATATTGAAGCTATGAGAACTCTTAATTTGGGATCTTCCCCTCATTTAGATTGGATATCCTCTTTAGGTGAAAGGTTGGTAGCCCCTGTATTTGCAGCTCATTTAAGAGGCAGGGGTATCGGTGCAGTTTATTATGACGCGGCTGACGTTTTGATTACAGATGGGAACTTCGGAAATGCAAATCTGTTAGTAACCAGCACAAGAGAGCAAATAAAGGATAGCGTAGTGCGTGATTTAGGTGGAAATAAAGTGGTAGTTATGGGTGGTTACTACGGAGCTGACAGAAATAGAAAATATACAACATTCTCAAGAGGTGGTAGTGATTTGACTGCTACAGCAATGGGACACACTTTAACTCCTTGGTTTGATCCAATCAGTGTTTATTTATATAAAGCTGATGTAGCCGGTGTTATGTCATCTGATCCTAGTATTGTTCCAAATGCTCATGTTATCCCACACATGAGCTATGAAGAAGCAGCAGCTTTTACAGTATACGGTGGTAAAGTGATCCATCCCAAGGCTGTACATCATGCTGTGAGATCTGGTAGTTCAAAAAGGTTACCTTTTTCTATATTTGTTAAAAGTACTCTTGAACCTTATTTACCAGGTACTTTAATAGATAATCAAATGAAATCAGAGGATGATCCAATAAAAGCAGTTTCATTGATTAAGAGTGCGGTCAGGTTGACCGTGAAAGGTTGGGGAATGGACAGGCCAGGGATTATGAGAAAAATTACTGGTGCCCTAGCTAAAGGAGGAATAGATATCGATTTTATTGGCCAGCCTCATTCAAAATTAGCTCTTGATTTAGCTTTTCAATTTGATGGTTCAGAATTTGAGTTGGGAGAAGCAATTAGAGAGGAGTTAAAGGAAGAAATTAGAGCTAATGATATTGATATTGTTAAGGCAATGAGAGTTGGTGTAATTGGAGTTATCGGAAGAGGAATTTCAGATCCTCAAATATTAAAAAGGGTTATCGATGGGATGAATGGTAATTTCCCTGAACTTAGAAAACCAGATGCATATAAACTAACAACAGGTGAATACGAGGCTTCAATATTAATAGACCTTTCAGAAGACAGATTGAAAGTGTTAACCCAATCTATCCATGATTCTGTATTTGCTAGAGTTGCAGCATAGTTTGAATTTACGCTGCAATACTCATAAAGAATGGAGTACCATAAACTCTGTCTGATTTTTTGATTTCTTCCAAGGCTGCATCTATATCACCCTGAGGAGCTGCTTCAAAAGTAATTATGTCTGGTATGTAAATAACTCCATTTTCTCTAGTCCTAAACCTACGTCTCTGTATAGAATCTTCAACATTTAAACCATGATCAGCCAAAATTCTAAGTGTTTCTGCTCCGCTTCCAGGTTTATGCTTAAGATTAACCCTAACATAACCTCTCTGTTTTATCCTATCAGGATTTACATAGGTAACTTTTCCATCTAATGCCGGATACTCATCTTGGACACCCTTTCTGATATTTTCTGCTACTTGGATAATATCCGATACAACAGCACTGGTGGTTGGACTTTCTCCAGCACCCTTCCCATAATGTATCTGGGCTCCGGCAAGTTCAGGTTCAGTTCTTATTGCATTATAGGAGTTCCTCACAGCGGCCAGAAGATTATCCCTACTCACCATCACTGGTTGAACCCGAAGCTCTACTCCATGAGTACCATGTCTTTTGGCAATACCAAGTAATTTAACTGCGTATCCAGGTTTACCTTCGTCTACCCCATATTTATTAGCGAAATCTATATCAATTTTACTTACACCTGTTATACCTGTGCATGGTATGTGGCTAACGTCTATTTGGGTATTAAAAGCTAATGATGCTAAAACAGCTAATTTATTTCTAGTGTCATAACCTTCAATATCATCCCTAGGATCAGATTCCGCATATCCTTTTTCTTGAGCTTCTTTAAGGGCTTTTGCAAAATCTTTTCTCTCCATTTTTGTGAGAATATAATTGCCGGTCCCATTTAGAATTCCGGAGAATCCTGTCATAGTTTCACCTCTTTGTCTATGGAAAATATTTATTATTTGTATGCCTCCTCCCACCGAGGCTTCAAATCCTAAACTAACTTGTCTTTGGCGGGCTGCTTCAAATAATTCTCTCATATGCCTGGCTAAATATGCTTTATTCCCATTTACTACGCTTTTCCCATTATCTATGGCATCCAATGTAAATTTCCTGGCTAAATCTATGCCACCCATAAGTTCAACTATAATGTCAATTGAGGGATCCCTAAGAATATCCGTAGGGTTGTCTGTGATAGAAGAAAATTGGACAGCCCGAGGTTTAGACAGATCTCTTACTGCTACCCGTTTGAGGTGTATATTAAAAGGTTCGCCCCTGCCATCCTGGAAATATCGTACTACACCAGTTCCGATATTACCCATACCAATAAGACCTACATTTATTGGTTTTTTATTCTCAAGGCTCATAATTATTTACCTAAGGATACAGATTATATCAGAAAAAGTATAGCATGTAATCGTGGTATAATATATATTGTGACTACTCAGGATGTTTTAAATATTTTACTGATTATAGTACTTTCTATTGTGATAATTTCCTTCGTATTTATAACTTATTTTTTAATAAAAGCATTAAAAGCTGTCACTATGCTTGCTAATTCTTTGGAAGATACCACTCAGAATATCAAAGAAAATTTAAAATCCAGGATATTAGCAGCTTTGCCTGCCCTTTTAATAGCCTTAGTTAGTAGAATAATTAAAAGAAGGAGGTGAATTAAATGGCAGAA
>JAMCTD010000042.1 GCA_023380995.1 Patescibacteria group bacterium | reverse complement strand
AAGGATAATTTTTAACAGGTTTTGGCAAAGCCATTTTGGATTGGATAAAAGTCAAACCTGCCGTAACTACCGGTATTAAAAGCAAAGCTACTCCGTATTGACCAAATTCTGAGGGCTTAACACCTAAATTAAGTCCAAAAAAGCTGGGATCTAGACTGCTTGGCAATTTAAGTGAGGGGAAATAGAGTAAAGAATTAATCTTATCCAACTGTCCACCTGTTCCGGGTAAAATATTGATTATTGATTGATAAAGGGCAATAAAAACCGGAATTTGAATTATGGCAGGCAAACAACCACCGGCAGGATTTACCCCATGCTCTTTGTATAAAGCCATTTGAGCAGCAGCCAAAGCTTGTTTATCATCCTTATGTTTTTTCTTCAATTCATCCAAATGGGGTTTTAGGTCTGCCATTTTTTTGGTAGCCTTAATCTGAGAGGACATAAACGGCCAAACCAACAGCCTTATGGCAATGGTCAAAATCATTATGGCAAAACCCAAAGCCCCCGGGATATGCAAAGCTTGTAATCCCTGCAAAATTAAAACCAGCAGGTTAATTATCGGACCAAAAAATATTAAATTAAAAATATCTCCTATGCCGCCCATATTTTTATCTGCACCTCCACACTCTTTTCAAACCAAGCCAGACTCCCTTTGATACCCCAGATTCCTTAATTTTTTGTTTGGTATATTCAGAACAACTTACTTCATGCCTGCAAGCGCCACCAGGAGCAAAGACAGCTAAAACACCTCTGTCAAAGGATAAAAACGTTTGGTAAAAGTTGATCAAACTAATTAATAATTTTTTCATTTTTTAATACTTCCTCCAGATCCAAAAGCACATCAGATGATTTTACCTTACTTACCCCTGTTTTGGGAAGAGCTACTATATTAATAGCTTTTGGAAGGCTTGAGTACAAAGATTCAAAAGCAACCGAGACTAACCTTCTGGCTCTGTTGCGCTCTGCTGCCTTTTTAAAAAACTTTGAAGAAACGGCTATCCCAACCCGTGGCAATTCATTATCTCCTAATTTAATAAAAAGCTTAAGATGCTTTGTTTCCAGCTTCCTGCCTGAGGCAACCCACTTAAAGTCTTTTCTTAAGTTTAAACGTTTATCTTTGGAAAGCATTAAAAAGATTTAAACTGACAAACGAACTCTGCCTGTTGCCCTTCTTCTTGTTAAAACCTTCTTTCCGCCGGCAGTTTTTGACCTAGCTCTAAAACCAATCTTTTTTTGCCTTTTTAATTTTTTTGGTTGATATGTTCTCTTTGGCATATTGTGTATATTAACAAAAAAATTTAGCTTTGTATAGCAACAGAATCTGACGCCTCGACACACAGATACTCCGATCTATCCAAAACTGATCTACTTTTTAATAGTTTCTCTATATTGTAAGAGGAAGCATTGTGAATTAAATTGTGGATAAATGAAATAGAGCTTTCCACATCGAGCAATCCCTGGAAAGTCAGGGATTCATATCTGCCCCAATTTATGGATAATTTACGCCTTTGGCACAAATTTTTAGAAACAGTTAAATTAGAAGTTGGCCCAGCTAATTACAAAGCGTGGTTTTTAAAAACTTCTATACAAAATCTGACTGATGAAAAAGTTATTCTTTTAACCCCTCATGCTTTTATAAAGGCCACTTTAAGCCAAAAGTATTTAGCATTAATTGAAAATACTTTTGAAAAATTGCTGGGCAAAAAGGTGCGGATAGAGTTTGTAGTCCGCGAAACAGGAGCAATATCCCAAGAGCCAGAAGAGGAAGATTTTTTCCAGCCCCTTCAAACAACAACCACAATCTTAAACCCTAAATACACCATGGAAAATTTTGTAGTCGGGCTTTCAAATAATCTGGCCTATGCTGCAGGCCAGGCAGTAGTCCAAAACCCTGGGATCAGTTACAATCCTTTATTTTTGTATGGAGGAACAGGAGTAGGGAAGACCCATTTAATGCTGGGGATTGGCAACGCCCTTTTATCAAAAAACCCCAGGCTTAAAGTTATTTATTGTTCTTCTGAAAAATTTATGAATGATTATGTTACAGCTATTCAGGAACATAAAATGGGGGATTTGCGCAGTAGATACCGTCAGGCTGATATTTTGCTTATTGATGATATCCAGTTTTTCTCCGGTAGGGAAGGCACTCAGGAGGAGTTTTTCCATACCTTCAATGAGCTGCAAACAAAAAATTCCCAGATGGTGTTAACTTCTGACCGGCCACCACAAGAAATCGCCAAGCTTGAAGACAGGCTAAAAAGCCGTTTTGCCGGAGGGCTCATGGTAGATATTCAACCGCCTGATTTTGATACCAGGGTAGCAATATTGCGGGCCAAATGTATTGAACAAAACAACACCTTGCCGGAAGATACACTAAAATTGATTGCTTCCTCGCTGGATTCAAATATCAGGGAGCTTGAGGGTAAGTTAATTCAAATACTGCAGGCTTTAAAAACCCAAAATTTATCTGCTGATCCGGAAAATGTAGCCAGGTTTTTAGGCCAATCTCCTAAAAAAATAATTACCTCTGATCACAAGGAGGTTTTATCTATTATCTGCAGCTTTTTTAATGTCAGCTTAAAAGACCTAACTGGACCAAAAAGGCAAAAAGAATTAGTTTTACCCCGTCATATTGCCATGTACCTGCTTTCTGAGGAGCTGAAACTAACTGTGGAAAAGATTGGACAAGTCCTAGGCGGAAGAGACCACACCACCATTATGCACGGCAGGGATAAAGTTAAAAAATTAGCCACCGCTGATAGGGAAATGCAAAAAATGCTTATAGAAGTAAGACAGCGTATTATTGCTTAAGTAAGTTTTCCACACCTGAAAGGCATTTATCCACAACTTATCCACTATTTTTAAACAATGGTTCAACACGAAAATATCCCAAAAAGTGAACCTGAATTTTATAGTTACCAACATATCCACCGACTATATTAATATAACTATTTTATTAAAATATAAAGTATAATCTACAAGGATTGTTAATAAACTTATGGAATTAAACATTTGGGTAATCGGAATCACAGCACTTCTCCTATTAGTAACATATCTTTTTGGTAGGCTTCATGGAAAAGGAAAAGCAGATATACCTACTGACTTAATTGATCTTTACAGAGGAGTACAAGACCTTCCTGCAAGAGTTTTACAAACTATTCAAGGATCAATCAATCCGCAAAAAGGTAAGATGGCAGAGCTTTTAACTTATGCTGAACTCCGTTATGATTATGACCGGATAATTCCTTTAGGCTGGCCGATTGATTTTATCGGTATTAAGAATAATGAGCGGATTGATTTTATAGAAGTGAAGTCCGGTAATTTCCATGTCTTGACAGATGAGGAAAAACACATTAAAAACCTTATTACCAGAGGTTGTGTTAATTTTAGGTTAATTAAAGTAACTGAGGAAGAGGTTCATGGGTTTGTATCTGCCAGAAAGAGTTTGTAGTTATGAAATTTAATATCTTACAACAAGATTTGTTGCCGCCGCTGCAATCAGCTGCAAGGTCAGTTGGTGTCAGATCTACCCTGCCGGTTTTAGACAATATTTTATTATCTGTAGAAGATAATAGGTTAAAAGTAGCTGCCACCAATTTGGAAATAGGAGTGATTAAGCATGTTAACGTAGAAGCAGAAACGCCTGGTGAAATTACTGTTCCTGCTAAAACTTTAGTGGAACTAATCTCCGGTTTAGGACAAAATAAAGTCAGTCTACACTCGGTGGGTGAAGTTTTAACCGTGGAGTCAGGTAAGTTTAAGGCCACTATTAATGGTATTTCTGCCTCAGAGTTTCCTGTTATTCCTCTTTCTTCGGACTTGGGGGTAACTTTTCCTAAAGAAGCATTTTTAACTTCTTCCCAAATTCTTTTTGCTTCAGCAGTTGACGAAGGCAGGCCGGTTTTAACAGGAATTTTAACAGAAGCGGGAGACGGAAAGTTGGACTTTGTGGCAACTGATGGTTTTAGATTGGCCCACCGTCAGTTAAGTATGCCCAAAGATACAGCTCAATTTAAAAGTTTAATACCCAGAAGAACATTTGAAGAAGTATTGCGGATTATATCTGAAGAAGAAGTTGAGCAAGTAAGTGTGTCAACTTCAGAAAATCAAAATCAAATTGTATTTAGTTTGGGAAATACTGTGGTTTCTTCCAGGCTAATTGAAGGACAATTCCCTGCCTGGGGAAAAATTATCCCGCAAAAAATTGTGGCCAGGGCTTTGGTGGAAAAAGATGAACTTCTGAAAGCTATTAAACTGGCTGCTATTTTTGCCAAGAATGAAGCAAATATAGTGGTATTGACTACAAAGAAAGGCTTATTGAAGCTTGAGTCTAAAGCTAAAGAAGTAGGCAGTCAGGAAAATGAGATTGAAGGTGACATTGAGGGTGAGGAGTTACAAATTGCTTTTAATACCAAGTTTATATTGGATGCAATTGCAAATTCCCCTTCCACTCAAATCATGATGGAATTTTCCGGAGCACTATCTGCTGTTTTAATCAAGCCAGTTGGGGTGGAAGGTTTGGAATATATTGTAATGCCAGTAAGATTAAGTTAAAAGTTTAAAGTGTAAAGTTCAAAGTTTTCAAAGAAAACTACCATAACTCTTAATTTTTAACTTTGAATTTTGAATTAACTTATACTCCTGTGTATTTAATTGTTTTAAAGTGGTAGACCTTTTCTTCTCCCCATCTGCCTACCCCATCAAATTTAGTTTCAGGCCCGATAAAAAGTGTATAAGTTGTGCCTAGGTTATATGGCTTTGTCGGTATGATTTTAGCTGTTTTCCTATCCCCTGATAACTCAACTTTATACTCTACTTTTGGCTCAATCCTGCTTTTAAACTCCCCCACGTTTTCTAAGGCTCTGTTAAAAGTGATTTCTATTTGTTCTGCTGCAGATACAATATTTTCATTTAAAGGATCAGGTTTAGTGGAAACAATTTGTGGTTTGTCATCTTGAGAAGCTTGAGTTGATTTAGTTGGGGAGTTGTCTGGTTTGGTAACGCCAGCTCGTTTAAGCCAAATAAATAGGCCGGTAAATATTAGTATTATTACTAAAACTATTACAATCTTTTTCGTCATTTATAATCCTGGTGAATCCGGCGGTGGATTCTCCGGAAATTTAGTATTTATCTTATAAACAACAGATTTATCCAGTTTACTGCCGCTTAAGGCAGTAGTTGTAGATAGGATGGTGATAGTGGTAATGCCTGGCTGCCAAGATTTATCAGGAGAAATAATTATTGTGTTGGGATCATCAGGCTTAAGGGTGGTGATAATTTTTACACTGGGTGAGGCTTCTGCAACGAAACTTGATGGGTTCATTGGCTGATTAAAGGTGAAGAAAATTTGTTTAATTGGAAAATAGGTTTGACTGGTGTCTTCTGTAGGATTGACAGAAACAAGCGTCAGAATTTTTGTAATAGCTGGTGAAGGTAAGGCTGGTCTGTAAGGTGTAGGAGTAAAACTAGCTTGGATAACCGGTTTTATTGGTTCAGATTCCTTTTTAGAATTAAAGAAGGAGATCAATAGGAATGAACCTATTACCAATATTGTAAGCGCTGCAACTAAAATAAAAAGTAGTTTGTTCATTTTCTGCAAAAATACTGTGCTGCATCCAGCCAGCCTGTGCTGCCAGCATTATCACCTCCACTGCCAATTTGGATATGAGTATGCTTTTCGTTGCACCCTCCACCACATATCTTACCACCAAAATCACCAGATTGTTTAGCGTTAGGATTGCCACTGCCTGGTTGAGTATGATGAAGTTGTA
>JAMCTD010000041.1 GCA_023380995.1 Patescibacteria group bacterium | reverse complement strand
AGGCAGAGACCCAAAAAATTTATTTTCCCAGAATTTTCCATATAAAATTAAAGGCTTGTGGTGCCCAAAATATAATTTAGCCAAACCCCAAGCCATACCAAATTCAGAAATAGTTCCCGTTCCTCCGTTAAAAATAATATAAACTTGGCCGGTTCTCATTAGAGCCAATGTTCTTTCAACATAATTTGTAGTTTTAACTTCCTGGTCAAATAAATTTTTTGGGTCTCTGCCTTCAAAGTCAGGTATTTCTTCTGAATATAAAGTCACCCCGATCACTTTTCCTCCACCTTCCTTAGCGCCAATTGTTGCAGCTCTCATTACTCCCGGCCCTCCTCCATCCACCACCGTGTAACCCGCCTGGGCTAATTCTTTAGTTACTTCCCTGACATTTTTAAAAAGTTCATCATTTTCAGAAGCATCTGCATAGCCAAAAATAGCTACATATTGAATTGTCTTAGCTTTTCTTTCTTTAAGTTCCACTTATTACCTCCCAAAGCCTTTCTAAATTCTCATCAATATCGCCTTTTAATAGGAACGAGCCAACTGTTAATTGATCTACGCCTGCTTCAATAAGCTGTTTAGCATTTGTATCTCTGACAGCTCCATCAACAGCAATCTTAACTGGCCAACCCTTTTCTTTCAAGTCTTTTATTTTATCAAAAGTTTCCGGAAGAAACGGTTGGCCTTGAAATCCCGGGACAATTGCCATTACTAATACTAAATCTATTTTATCTTTAAATGGCTCCAGTTTTTCAAGTGGGGTATTAATATTTAATGCAACCCCCACTTCCATCCCTAAGCCTTTTATTTTATTAATACATTCCAAAACATCATCTTTTGACTCGTAGTGAAAAATAATTCTTTTAAAATCCGCTTCTTTAAGTTTATCTATCCACTGCAACGGATGGATAACCATTAAATGTGCTTCTTTATTAAGATTAATGGGGGTTTTCTCAACTACATCAATACCAATCGTTTGATTTTGAACAAATTTATTGTCTGCGAAGTCAATATGTACCCAACCTTCTTGAAAAGAAGTTGAATATTTTAGTTGTGCTATATGCTTTTTAAAATCTTGCGGGGTTTTATCCAATATTGCAGGAACAATTTGAATCATTATATTTCTTCTTCAATCTTTTTAATTTTCTCAATTCTTCTAACGTGTCTCTCTTCAGCAGTAAAAGGGGCTTCAAGCCATAACTTAATTGCTTTTAAGGCATCTTCTTCTGTTAAAATTTTTGCTCCTAACGACAAAACATTAGCATCATTGTGTTCGCGGGTTAAACGGATCATTTCAAAAGGGTCTGTGCTCTCCCTTCCGGTTACATCTACATTATGCGCAGGAATACAAGGCGTATAAAAAACAGCAGTCCTGACATTGTTAAACTTATTGGCTACCATAGCCTCTCCTTGTCCAGAGCTACCAAAAATTATTGCTTTACTACTGGGATCCTTTGATACAGCTTCTGCTGCTTTGGCAATAAAGTCTGGATAATCATCATTTTTGTCAAATTCATACGCGCCACAATCTTCTACCTCGTACCCTTTGCTTTTTAAAAAGTCCTTAACTTTTTCCTTTAACTCAAACCCTGCATGATCAGTAGCCAGATAAACTTTCATAAAGTAAGGATACTATATCACAAGTTGTTACTAGAGCCTAGTCAAAACGCATCAGTCTTTTGATCTATTTTGTACCACTTGACCCACACTTACACATTTGTTACAAATAATATGGTTATCGAAAGATAGCTTTTCAAGAAAACTCGCCTTGCGCGAGTTTTTTTGAGCTTAAATGTCTAAATATCCTTAATAATTTTTTCAAATTGACAATCAAGATATAAAATAATAGTATATAAATGTTCTTTCGGGGTTTTGTGTAAATCAGAATCGGTGGTATACTCCACGAGGGTTGAAAATTAAACCCACGAACTGGTGTAAATCCAGTAGCGACCGTACAGTCGGGATGAAAGAAAGAAAATGAAACAACTTAAAAATTTTGGTCCTTTTTTTGTAATTATTGCTGCTCTTTTGTGGAGCTTTGATGGAATTTTGCGGCGTGGTTTATTTTCACTTCCTCCTGCAGTAGTTGTTTTCTATGAACATCTTTTAGGCATTATTGTCCTTCTTTTTTTGATTACCAAATGGCTTCCTGATGTAAAAAAGATGACCAAAAAGGAATGGTTCGCCATTGCCTTAGTTTCCCTTTTTTCCGGTGCCTTAGGCACAATTTTTTATACTGCTGCTTTAGGCAAAGTAAATTACATCCAATTTTCAGTAGTGGTGCTCCTACAACAACTTCAGCCTATTTGGGCAATTGGAGCAGCAGCTATATTGTTAAAAGAAAAAATTACCAAAAATTTTATTGTTTGGGCAGTAGTGGCTTTAATATCTGCATACTTTATTACCTTTAAAGACCTTCAGGTTAACTTAGCAACAGGGTCTGGTACTGTAATTGCCGGGCTTTTGGCAATTTCTGCAGGATTTTTATGGGGATCATCAACTGCAATCAGTAAATTCGTTTTAAATAAGGTGTCTTTTCTTACTGCCGCTGCTTTACGGTTTTTCCTAGCCCCAATCTTTGCCTTAATGTTTATTGCTTCTTCCAACCAAACCTCTGCCCTTTTTGCCTTAAATTCAGACCAATGGATCAGTTTAATTTTAATTACCTTAACCACAGGTATGGTGGCACTGGCTATCTATTATTATGGCCTTAAAAAAACACCAGCCAGAGTTACCACTA
>JAMCTD010000040.1 GCA_023380995.1 Patescibacteria group bacterium | reverse complement strand
CCCTTATGGAGCTTCCATCTGTTTATGTTCCTTAGAGCTACATATTCAGACTAGTCAGCTGCTTTTTTATTGTCAAATCAATTTAAAAGGGGTTTTGTACCAAACTCGTCAATAGACCAATTGACAAAAACTTACTATCCTCCTAGTATTAAGTCAATGCCCAATTTCTTTAAAGACGAAAAAGGCTTTGCGCCCTTGCTTCTGCTTGTAATCCTGGCAGTCGGGTTAGTTGCCGGAGGAAGTTATGTTGTCAAGAATAATCTTGTAACTACAAAAAACGGACAAATTGTTTTTAATGCCAATAAAGATAAAGATTTATCAGATATTAAAATCCCTTCCCCTCAACCAGATACCAATAAAGCTACTCCTACACCCAAAAAAGTAGAACTAGCAGAGAAGACTGCTGAGTATAAATCAAACAATACAGACGAGCCTCAATTTTCCATCAGTCCCCCTGCTGGTTGGGTCAAGGGAAAAACAGAAGACAAAATAAAAATCAGATTTGACGCTCCCCAGGAAGATAAACAAGAGATAAACAACACTAATGCAAGTATTGGGGCCAACATCCAGGTATATGTAGAAAAAACTAGCGCTAAGAGTTTAGACGAAGCGATGTCTTCTTTTAAAGACCAAGCCAGCAAACTTCCTGTTTCAATTGATTTTCAAAATGAAAGAAAAACTACTTTTGGAGGAGTTGACGCACTCTATTTTGAAATGTTGATCAGCATGCCTAACCTTGACTATAAACAGCTGGAAAGTTATGTCAAACAACAATCGAGCAACGGAAAAACACCGTCAACTCAAGATATAAAAGATATGATGCAATCCTTTAAAGGCAAATCAATTGGATATACCATGCTTAAAAATGGTTACAGGGTGGATGTCGGCGGAACCGCTGCCGGATGGGCTTGGGATAAAAGATCCGGAGCAATTCAGTCATCAATAAATACATTTAAATTTTTAGACGATACCCTCACAGATAATACTCCCAAAACTCCAAGCCCTACTCAGAAACCACCATTCAGTAATTCCTGGACTAATGCAACAAACGTTTTTCCCGACAAAGAAGCCCCTATTAAATTTACTATGATAGAGCCGTCCGGATGGAAAAAATCTGTACCAAATACCGCTAATGAAAAAGATTATTCACTCTTTCTGGAGGGAAACGAAGAGTCTGAAACAGGTAAAGGAGGTACTGTTTTAAAAATAAAACCAGGGATTTATATCGATATGCGATATAGACCCTCAACAACTCTTGAGGAACAAATTAAAATAAACCGCACTTCTACTCCTACATTAAAAATTATCAGCGAAAAACCCGGCACTTTCTTTGGAGAAACGGGATACTTTATGGAATCCACAGATACCGACTATAAAACAGGTCTTCTTATTAAGGGGCAAGGTTATACTTTCTACAAAGACAAATACGTCATCAATATCAGCTCTAGCTCTCTTCAATCCACATGGGATAAATGGTATCCGGTTATGAAAGAGGTTATCGATTCGTTTAAATTCCAAAATTGATATGGAATATGCAATAATTATTCTTGCGGTTTTAATAATCAGCCCTTTTGTTATTTCAGTTGCCTCCAAACAAGATAAAAAAAGTAAGTCTAAGTTAAAATCATATTTTATTGGAATTTTAACCTTTCAACTTTTAATGGGCTTTTTGGGTTGGGAAAATTTTAGCTTCTCGGGTAAAAACGGCATAGAGCTTGCCCTTGCCTATCCCTCATCTTTACTGGCAGTATATTTTTTAGTGATATCCATACAAATAATTTTCATGGTAATACAAAAATTCCCTTCGCTAGTAATCATCCTTAATTTTATCAACACAGTTATTTTATTTGCTGGACTAATAAGAATTTCCAATGCAGCTGGTTTCCAATTAGTCAGTCTGGCAAACATAGCCTCTGTTTTTGCTGTACTGATAGGCAACGTTATAGGTTTAATATGGATTAACAAGGATAAAAATCTCCTAAAAAAATATGCTCACCAAAAAGGGTTTTCTTTTATCCCCCTGTTAGTAGTTGCAGGAATAATAGTTTTGAGTGGAATTTTGCTCTTTCCAAAAATTAGCCCACTAGTTATGGAAAAGGTAGGACAACAACTGGAACAAGTTGCTTCAACAAAAATCAGTTCCAAACTGGCAGTTGAAAACGTCAAAAAGTTGCCTGAAGTACAGGAATATTTAAAAAATGTCCCAAATGGCAAAGTTGAGGTGGATAACGAGATAGAAGGAGAATACAATGTTCATGTTTATGAGGTAAAGGACGGGCATACTGCCACTTTTAATTGGTATCGGGTCAGCATTAAAAGCGGTGAAGTCCGGTCTGAATTTTCTATCGAGCAGCAAACCAACGAACAGGAACAAAAACAACAACAATCATATAAAACTTACAAGGAACAATCTAAACCTGCGATGCCGACAGGCATAGTTTCAGGTAAAATTTGTTACCCTTCAGAAGTTATACCAAAGGGTAAACTTGAGGTAAAAAGATTAATGGATGATTATATTATCTACGAAGATTATCCAGGCACTATTGATGGCGCAGAGCCCACCTATTCATTCCAATTAGAACCCGGGGATTACTATATAAGGTATAACGTTGATGATAAATTGTTTGGTTATTCAACCACTGTCTGTCCAACAGGCAACGAGAAAACATGCGCCGACACTAAACAACGGGTTCCGGTGATGGCAGTAGTAAAAGACGGCCAGGAATTAAAAAACTACGACCTGTGTGATTACTACTATAAAGACTCAAATGCGCCAAAATTTTAAAAACTTTATTTTTATTTTTATCGTTTTCCTGCTGTTACCGTCACTTGTTTCGGCGCAAAATATTGATGAAAAAATTACTGCTCTCGCTGAAGAAGATTGTAAGAAGATAGCCAAACGGCTTGGCGATCCAGTGCCGACTGTAAATGTTGAATCTAATTTTGGCATTCCTTTCAACTCTTGCCTTTTCAAAAAAATTTCTTCATCGGAGGATGAGGGGTTATATTATGCATCTAAAACTATTGAGGATGTAAAAATGACTGTTCCCGAAATCGAATTTAGGCGTTATAGTACGGCAGAAAACGCCGGAAATGATTTAAGTAAAGAAATGAATAACATTTCTGAACATATAGCGCAGGATATTAAAGATCGTGTTATCGTCAATGCGGAGTTCATGAGTGTCAGAAAGGTTCCCGATGGTTATGTGTATGTTTCAAAATTTTACTCTGGTGCGCTTTACGACAAAACATCATTAGTAAGCGACGGTTCTATTCACCTGCTTAAAGGTAGTTGTTATGTAAGGGTCGATGTCAGTAATCCCGAGTATGGTCTGAGAAATGCATATCACAAAAATGAAACCGTTAATCCGCACCCTGAATTTAATCATGATCGCGAAGTTGAAGTTTTGGAATTAGCAAGGCAAAAAGCCGAAGAAATCCTTAACCTGGTTGACTGCGACAATGGCGTCCCGTCCTCAAAAAGTAACTCTTTAAATAAGTCAAACTATACTCAAGCTCTGGTTATTGAACCTCCGAAAAAAGATGATTTTCAAAAAATTCTCAGATCAGGTTTTAAAAAAGTAAATCCCGTATCTACCGCTTCAGCTATACCCAAATCTGCCACCGAATCAGCAAATTTAACAGGTACAACATTTTTCGGAAAAGTTGATGGGGACGACACACTAATGCTGCAACTTCCTGACGGAAAAGAAATAGAGCTTAAAGATGATAAAACAGCTCTCGAGATAAAACGGCCAAGTAGATTTAGGTTTCGAAACTTTAAAGGATCAGGAAGCAATTATATTGCACCAAAACAACACGTTTACGTCAAAGAAATTGATTGTCATATCCTGTTGGAACAAGAAAGACGGGATCAAGAGATGATAAAAAGACTTGGTGGTATTATATATGCAAGTGACTGGAGCGTGGATGAAACAGTCATCGTCAAACCAACAGGAGACTGCAGTTACACTAATGAGGGCGGACCTGTTAGGGTGTTTGTCGAACAAGGACAAGCAACTTTCAAAACACCCGGCGGTGACGGGGTATCGGCTGAGAATGCTGATTTTGGAATTGGATACAATGCTAAATCCGCTATCTCCATATTTGAAGTCTATAATGGTTCAATAACAGTGACAAATCCTGCCGGCAATGCAAAAACAATCTCAGCAACCTATGGATCGGGAATTAACCGGATTGAAATTGATAAAGATGGGGTGATGAGTGAAAAAATTGCCATTCCTCTTTCACAGTGGCAGGCATTTTTGGCAAGCAAACAAGAGAAAAAAGATGAAGCCAAAGGAAATACTCTACCCATCGTTGGAGCAATCGCGGTTCTTGGCTTAGGAGGAATTGTTTTCTTTTTATACCGGACCAGCAAACTTCAATCGCTTTTCAAAATATCCAAACAAAAAATTACTGACATTCTTGGAAAGATCAACAGGGAAAAGAAAACGGATTAATTTTTTGCGGTACCACACTCACCCTTGATTGCCTTATCAATTTTTTGCACCATCTGCACAAGCTGTTCCTCAAGCTTAGTCTTATTATCAGTCGAATCTGTCCACATATAAAGATTGCATGATCCCTTTTTAGCATGAGAATAACCAGTATAGTCTACTGTGACATTTTCATAACGGATAATAAAATATGCACCCTGGCCTTCTGTTGTAGGAAATGTCCCCTGTTTGTATATTGTCGTACCCTGCCCTTGTCCAATGCTATCTCTATAAGCTTCAAAGTTGTTAGAAATAGCATCCGGCTCCTGATAAATATCTTTGTAGTTTTTGCCTACATACTTCATTGCAACGAAATTCAAGATTGGATCTTTGCTGTGAAATTTAACAGCATTGCCAACAGGGTCAATTATCCCCTGTTCATCATATATTGCATCAATTATAAATTCTCTGAGGCCAAAACTTTTATTAGCTGATTCTGAGGACGAAAGGGAGCAGCTATGCTGCCAGGTAGCCTGGGGATCTTTAATAACCTGCAGCTCATCATTTAAATTGGCTTTGTCTACTATTGTCTGGCAATTTTTTAAGTCAACTTTATATAACCAGCTACCTGTGCTTTTGGGAGTATTTGGTAAAGGTATATTGACCAAATTAATTTTATTAAAATTACTGATGACTAAAATTGCCCCTATAACCAATATTACTCCGATAATTATCGCGGGTGGAACTACGCCTTGTTGATTTAACCTGAAGATATTTTTGCTTGCACTGAAATTTTTTGAAGTGGGCATTAACTTAAATATGATATTATTTTAAAATAAAATCAAGTGGTCGTTATGGACATAGATAAATTAGTAGATATTTACAAAAAAGTTATTGAGCCAAAGTTAAAAGATTGGGTGGTTTTTGAGCATGGAACTTGTGTGATTATCTATCATCCCCCAAAGGACTTAGAAGCTGAAACTAAAGAAGTTTTAAAAAAATATGGCCAGGTTCACCCGGGCACATCAACAGCAGATTTTACAGTAATTAAAGTAGATTATGGCTGGATAGTTGCAGGAGATCAGCCCGGTATTTTAAATTATGTATCAGAAGAGGAAGGGCAGGGAAAAGAAGACTACGAAATCGGCCTCCTTGGCAGAAACCAGAAAGAACAGGATAGCCAAGAACTAAAAGTAGTATATATTAACTCGTAGCCTGAGGAAAATAATTCCAAGGTTCATTTCACATAAAATTCAATTTTTATATATAAAGTACTAGCACCAAAAAAGATGTCTATATATTCAACAGTCCCAAGCTCAACATTTTCCCTTTTGAACACCATTGGAAATCCTTGGTAAGAATACCCGGGATTACCACTCTTTTCTTTGGTAAGAGGTGAGATTTTCTTCCAGGAAGAATCAATCTTTGAAGTTAAGAGCTCATCCACCCTTTTTTCAAATTCATTCACAGAATCAATATGAAATCTGTACTGAACCCCCAAAGAGGCATACGCTTCTTTTTCGTCATATTTATAAGCCATTTCACAACCTGACTTACGGTCATAACGTATCTCTTTGGGAAACATTTCACTGATCCAAACCATTGCCCCACTTCTTGTAGGACCTTCCTTGGATTTATATTTAAAAGGCACCTCGGGAAGTTTCACAACTTCCTGTTGGCAATATTTATACATCCAATCTTTATCTTTCTTATCTACTTGAGGGGTATTAACATTTGCAGTTTTGGGGACATTAGTTTGTTTTACAGAAGTATTATTAGAGCTAAATTTGGTCTGGCTGACAAAAAACCATCCTCCCACCAGACAGATGACAACTATAATAACTATCAAAATGGGACTTATTACTCCTGACTGATTCCTTTTAAATTTAGGCATTAATATATTAATAGAATAAAATCTTTACTCTGTCAATCTTATGATAAGATAATTTTAATGAGTAAGTTTAAAAATTATTTATCAGACTCCTCATCCATCAGCCTACTTATCTCCAACTTAGTAGTAATTATTTTGGCTTTAGTTCAAAAATGGGACATATCAACAGTTTTATGGGTTTACTGGATGCAAAGTATCATTATTGGTTTTTTTAATTTCCTGAGAATCTTAAGTTTGAAACACTTCTCTACTGAAAATTTCACCATTAACAACCAACCGGCTTCTCCTACCAACAACACTAGAATATTTACAGCTTTTTTCTTTGCTTTCCATTATGGTTTCTTCCATTTTATCTATGCTATCTTTCTTTTTAATTTTTTCAAATCCAGCCAACCATTAGATCTTACATATCTATTATCAGGAGGGTTGATATTTTTCTTAAACCATCTATTTTCTTACAGACAAAACAAAATAGTTGATGAACAAAAAACGCAGAATATCGGCACATTGATGTTTTCCCCTTATGCCAGAATAATTCCCATGCACTTAATCATTATTTTTGGGGCAATTTTAGGCCAATCTGCATTGGTAGTATTTTTACTACTTAAAACTATAGCAGACTTAGTAATGCACGTTTTTAAACATAAGTTGAGTTTGAAATTCTCTCTAAGTTAGAATTATATCAAGAAATATTTATCTGAAGAGTTAAAGAATAGTTTACGTTAGTAAAAACTTATGCCCTGCTGACTAAACCTTCAATACCTTCTTTTGCAAAGAATTGCTTTAAAGCAGGATACACATCCTTTTTATCAGCTATGGAGACCCGAACAAACTTAGGATTGGTTATTTGAAAAAGCTCTCCCATAAGGGTTGATACAGAATAGCGCCCTCCTTCGTTAATTTCACCGTATCCCGCCATACTTGAAACAGCAAGTAACTTTTCCATTAATTCACGGCATCCTTTATTATCAGAATCTCCCCAATTATCCCCATCTGAAAAATGAAAAGGATAGATATTCCAGGCATTCGGATCAAAACGCTCCTTAATAATATCCAAAGCAAGCTGATACGCCGAAGAAACCTTTGTATCCCCGCTTTCTCCCAAGTTAAAAAAGGTCTCTTCATCAACTTCTTTCGCCTCAGCATGATGAGTAATAAAAACAATATTCACATTGTTATA
>JAMCTD010000039.1 GCA_023380995.1 Patescibacteria group bacterium | reverse complement strand
GATTACTGTATTGCCGGTATCCACAGTGGTCATCGGGATTCTAAAGAAGAAATTACCAAAAGGTTAATTGCTGCTTTGCAAAGCCCTTATGTTGATATAATTTCCCATCCCACAAACAGATTAATTAATGAAAGGGAATCTTCAGAGGCTGATTGGGAAGAGATTTTCAAACTTGCCAGCCGTAATAATAAAATTTTAGAGATTAATGCTTATCCAAACAGGTTGGATTTAAGGGATGATTTGATCAGGCAGGCTTTAAAATTTGGAGTTAAATTCATTATAAATACTGATGCCCACGAGGTTTCGCAGATGGATAACATGAGATTTGGGGTGGCTGTGGCCAGAAGGGGTTGGGTTGAGAAAGAAGATGTGGTTAATTGTTGGGAGTGGAAAAAATTTGCAGAATGGTTTAAAATTAACATATGATGATTGGATATATTATCCTGGGAGTAGTTGTTTTACTGGTGTTATGGTTACTTACTACCTACAATGGTTTAGTTACCCTCCGTAACCGTGTCCGTGAAGCCTGGTCTCAGATTGATGTTCAGCTTAAAAGAAGATCTTCTTTAATCCCAAACTTAGTAGAAGCAGTTAAAGGTTATGCCAAGCATGAAAAAGAACTTTTTGAAAACGTTACAAAAGCCCGCTCAGCTTTGGTAAGCGCTAAGACTCCACACGAGGCTGCTGATGCTAATAATCAACTGTCTGGAGCCTTAAAATCCCTTTTTGCTGTGGCTGAAGGCTACCCACAACTTCGAGCTTCTGAAAATTTTAAACAACTTCAAGATGAGCTTTCTGATACAGAAACAAATAACCAAATCCCCAGGCAATTTTATAACACTAATGTTTTGGATTTAAATAACACTATTGAAACATTCCCTTCTGTTTTAATTGCCAATATGTTTGGGTTTAAGAAAGAAGAATTCTTTAAAGCTACAGAAGAAGAAAAAGCAGATATCAAGGTTCAATTTTAATCTCCATTATGCTAAAATTAGCATAATATGGCCACAATAAATACAGCTTGGGATCAAGTTTCTAAAAATACTTTCAAGACTTGGGTTATCATGTTTTTTTTCTCAGTGTTTGTGGTGGCAGTGGTTTACATAATTGCCCGGGGATTTGGTTATGGGCAAGTTGGAGGTTTGGGCTTAACCTCAAATTATGCCAGGTTTGATGGGATCATGAACTTTGTTTCTTACTACTGGTCAGACAAAATTGTTTTAGGGATTTCAGGGGCAAAGCTTGTTAAACATGATGAAAACAAAGAACTTTATCATTTGGTGGAGAATCTTTGTATTGCTGCAGGTTTGCCTGTCCCAAAGATTTATACTATTGAAGATACAGCTCCAAATGCTTTTGCCACAGGCAGGGATCCTAAACATGCAGCCATAGCTTTTACCACTGGAATTTTGCAGAAGTTGAACAAACAAGAGTTGGAGGGGGTAACTGCACATGAATTATCACATGTTGGCAACAGGGACACTCTTCTTATGAGTGTGGTATCAATTTTAGTAGGAACTGTAGCCTTGCTTTCAGATTTTTTCTTAAGGTCGATGTGGTTTGGAGGAAGAGACCGGGATAGGGAAGGCAATAATACTATTTTTGTTATTTTGGGCATTGCAGCAGCTATTTTGGCCCCAATTATTGCTACTTTAATACAACTGGCAGTTTCCAGAAGAAGGGAGCTTTTGGCAGATGCTTCAGGGGTGTTATTAACAAGGTATCCTGAAGGGTTGGCAAATGCTTTACTTAAAATTTCTTCTGACAAAGAGCCTTTGGAAGTAGCCAATAGGGGAACAGCTCACCTTTATATCGTAAATCCACTAAAGGGCAAAGATGCAGTGGGTTGGTTTGCAGGTCTTTTCAACACCCATCCACCAATTGAAGTCCGGGTTAAGGCTCTGCGTGAGATGGAAGGTCTGTCTTGAAATTAAGAATTTACTCCTTAACAGAACTTAATTAATCTACTATAATCCTGGTATATGAAGTTAACTTCTGATCAGGTGAAAAAGGTTGCCAAACTTGCTAATTTACCACTTACTCCTCAAGAAGAAGAAAAATATTCTGAACAACTTTCTAAGATTTTGGGATATGTGGAGCAACTAAATCAAGTTGATACCTCAAACGTAGAACCTACTTTTAATGTTACAGGGTTAAATAATGTAATGAGGGAAGATGAGGCTATTCCAAGTTTGTCTCAGCAAGAAGCTCTTTTAAACGCTCCACAGAAGAAAGAAGGTATGTTTGTAACAAAAGGAGTATTTGAAGAATAATCCAAAATTCAAAATGCAAAATTCAAAATTACAATCCAAAATTCAAAATTTAACAGAACTTACATTAACAGAGACATTAAAAGGTTTGGAAGATAAAGCCTTTTCAGAGAAAGAGTTAAACGAAGCATACTTTGAAAAAATCACAATATTAAATCCAAAAATAAATGCCTTTTTAACAATCAGTGAAGATTTGCAAAAAAATCCGCGCGGTATTCCTGCGGCAATTAAAGACTCCATTTTAACCAAAAATATTAAGACTACTGCGGGGTCAAAAATATTGAGTAATTTTATACCCCCTTATAATGCTACAGTAATTAATAAGCTGGAAGAACAAGGGGTAAGTGTGTTGGGGAAAACTAATTGTGATGAGTTTACCATGGGTTCTTCCGGGGAAAATTCTGCTTTTGGTCCCACAAAAAACCCCTGGAATTTAGAAAAAGTTCCTGGCGGTTCTTCCAGTGGTTCAGCTGCAGCAGTGGCAGCAGACCTTTGTACTTTTGCTTTGGGGACAGATACTGGAGGATCAATCAGGATGCCTGCTTCCCTTTGTGGGATTGTTGGTTTAAAACCCAGTTATGGCCGTGTTTCCAGATATGGAGCTATTGCCATGGCTTCTTCTTTTGACCAAATTGGACCAATAACAAAAACAGTTGGGGATGCAAGATTGGTTTTGGAGTGGATTTGTGGGCCTGATGGGTTTGATAGTAATTGTGCTAGTTCAAAGTTCAAAGTTCAAAGTTCAAAGTTAAGGAATGATTTAAAAGGATTAAAAATTGGGTTACCAAAGGAGTATTTTGGAAAAGGATTGGATAAAGGAGTAGAGAAAGTTGTTAGAGAAGCAATAAAAAAGCTAGAGGAGTTAGGGGCTGAAATAGTTGAGGTGAGTTTGCCACACACGGAGTATGGTATTGCAGCTTATTATATTTTGGTGCCTTCAGAGATATCCTCAAATTATGCCAGGTTTGATGGGATCAGGTATGGCGGAACAAGGGTAGATTTTGGTGAAGAAGTAAAAAGGAGGATTATGTTGGGGACATATAGTTTATCTTCTGGTTATTATGATGATTATTATGCCAAAGCTGCTAAAGTTAGAACCTTAATCAAGCAGGATTTTGAAAAAGTGTTTGAGAAAGTTGATGTGATAGTAGGTCCGGTCTCCCCCACCACAGCCTGGAATTTGGGAGAAAAAGCACAAGACCCTTTAACTATGTATTTGTCTGATGTTTACACAATTACAGCCAATTTGGCCGGGATTCCGGGATTGTCCCTGCCTTGTGGATTCGTAGATGGACTGCCAGTTGGATTGCAGATTTTAGGAAAATATATGGATGAAGAAACTATTTTAAATGTAGGGGAAGTTTATGAGCAAGCAACAGAGTGGAGAAAGGAAAAGCCGAAATTATGAAATATGAGCCAGTAATTGGATTGGAAGTTCATGTAGAGCTTAATACTAAATCTAAGATGTTTTGCAAATGCTCTGCTGATTATTTTGGTAAAGAACCAAATACCCACACTTGCCCTGTTTGTTTAGGTTTGCCGGGTGCTTTGCCCTATATTAACCAGGCAGCAATAGAAGATTGTATGAAGATTGGTTTAGCTTTAAATTGCACTGTTGCTGATTTGTCCAGGTTTGAAAGGAAAAATTATTTTTACCCGGATTTGCCAAAAGGCTACCAGATTTCCCAATACCGCTGGCCATTATGTATTAATGGAAAATTGAAAATTGATAATGGACAATGGATAAGAATCAATCGGGCACATCAAGAAGAGGATACTGGTAAATTAACCCATGCTGGCAATCAGACTTTAGTTGACTTTAACAGGTCTAGTGTTCCTCTTGTAGAGATTGTGACTGAGCCTGATTTTAAAGATGTGGAGTCAGTCAGGGATTATGCCAAAAAATTGCAACAGCTTTTTAGATATTTGGGTGTTTCTAATGCGGACATGGAGCGGGGAGATATGCGGTTGGAAGCAAATATATCAGTCCGCACTGTTGGTCAAAAAGAATTACCTCCTTATAGAGTTGAACTTAAAAATATCAACAGCTTTAGGTTTATGGTAGCTGCCATTGAGTATGAGATAAAAAGACAAATTGAGGCTTTGGAAAGGGGAGAAAAGTTATTACAAGAGACCAGGGGTTGGAATGAAAACAAAAAGTGTACATATTTACAAAGAAGTAAAGAGGAGGCTCATGATTACCGCTATTTTCCCGAACCAGATCTTCCTCAATTGATAATTAACAATGGACAATGGACAAAAATAAAACAAGGATTACCGGAATTACCATGGGATAAAGAGCAGAGATTTGTTGAAGATTATAAATTAACAAAAGCATCAGCAAAGATACTTACAGAATCAAAAGAATTGGCTGATTATTTTGAGCAAGCAGTAGAACATGGTAAAAAACATCAAATACCTGCAAAAGATGTAGCAAACTATATGATCAACAAAAAACCAGACATAGAATCTGTATTACCAACGCAAATTATTGAAGAATTAAAGGGTAAAAAAGTTGGGGTAATTGAAGATGCAGGCGAGCTTAATAAAATAGCAGAGCAAGTTATAAAAGAGAATCCAAAAGCTGTAGAGGATTATAAAAAAGGGAAAGTTGCGGCCTTGCAGTCATTAATAGGAGGAGGAATGAGATTATCTTTGGGTAAAGCAGATTCCTCAAAACTAAAAGCAGCTATTGAAAAATTACTGGAAACGTAATTTCTGTAATATTCCTACTTGAAACATTGTCCAGGTGTGTTGGAAAATAGCATAGCCAAATTCTATGCCAAAGTTTGTTCATCTGCACAACCACACCCAATATTCCCTTTTAGATGGCTTATCCAAAATTCCCAACCTTATAAAATCTGTTAAAGATATGGGAATGGATGCTGTAGCTATTACAGACCATGGGGTAATGTATGGGGCAATTGAGTTTTATAAAGCATGCAGGGAAGCAGGAATAAAGCCAATTATTGGGGTGGAGATGTATGTTGCCAAAAGATCATATAAGGATAAAGAAGGAAAATTGGATAGTGAGCCTTATCATTTAACAGTTCTGGCCAAAAATTACCAGGGTTATCTTAATTTAATGAAGCTTGTTACTATTGCCCATGCTGAAGGATATTATTACAGGCCAAGGGTGGATAAAGTTTTACTTAAGCAGATGCACGAAGGGTTGATTGCTCTGTCAGGTTGTCCCTCAGGAGAGTTTATCAGGTCTTTAAACACAGAAGATCTTAAAAAATCAGAAGAAGTAATTAAAAGTTACCTTGATATATTTGGGGAAGAAAACTTCTACCTGGAAATACAACGCCACCCATATCAGGAAGCTTTGGATCAGGCTTTAGATGAGACAGTAAAAAAGGATCTTAAGGAACTTTTAGATATTCAAAACCGGACTTTTCAGGCAATAAAAGAGCTTTCTCCCAAAACAGGGGTGCCGATTGTGGCTACCAATGATTGCCACTATACAGCAAAAACAGATGCTGAAGCTCAAGATGCCCTGCTTTGTGTGCAAACAGGAAAACTGCTTTCAGAGGTAAAAAGGCTTAGGATGATTGATACCCCTGATTATTTTGTAAAGTCTCCTGAACAGATGGAAGAAATTTTTAAAGATTTGCCTGAAGCTTTGGAAAATACTGTAAAAATTGCAGACATGGTAGATTTGGACATCACGTTAGGAGTTGCCAAGTTTCCTGTATTTGATACCCCTAAAGGCAAGTCTTCCATGGAATATTTAAGGGAGCAAACTTATAAATATGCCCAAGAAAAGCTTAGGGTAACAAATGCGGTTAAAGACCGTATTGAGTATGAATTAGGTGTAATTGAGAAGAAGAAATATGCTGATTATTTTTTGGTGGTTGCTGATTTTATGGAATGGGCCCACCAAAGGGGGATTATTACCAATACCAGAGGTTCTGCAGCTGCTTCAATGGTTTTATATTGCCTTGGGGTCACTAATTTGAACCCTTTGGACTATTTGTTGCCCTTTGAGCGTTTTTTGACAGTCTACAGCTTTTGGATTCTCTTTTATAACTTGCTCTGCTATTTTATTAAGCTCGCCTGCATCTTCAATTACCCCAACTTTTTTACCCTTTAATTCTTCAATAATTT
>JAMCTD010000038.1 GCA_023380995.1 Patescibacteria group bacterium | reverse complement strand
CCGGGTTAAAAAAGTTACCCTCTCTCCCACCATGGGTTTGGGGGTAAAAATTGATCTAGCATCTCTTTAATATTAAATTAATTACTTCCCTTACCCTTCTTCAAAACCTTTTTAAGCAAAGCTCCTACGTTGATTTTTAAACTATAAATAGAAATTATTCCAAAAATTAAGACAAAAATTGCAGAAAGGATATGAAATAAAACGATCATGGCTGAAGCTAAATTTGGCTGGATACCAAAAACACCTGAAAGAATCAGCAAACCAGAGGCTTCAGCTGAACCTACATACCCTGGGGCTGCAGGCACAAGATAAGTTAAAGCAGACAATAATTGGCTTAAATACATCTTTAAAAAGCTTTGGTTTACGTTTAAAGCCACAAAAGTAAAATACCAAATTGCTGCATCTGCCCCATAAGCTAAAATGGTAATCACCACCATTAACGTTAAGTCTTTTGGGTGTCTTTTGAGAATAGAAAATGAGTCTAAAATGAAAGTATTAAACCTATCAAAATATATCTTAATGCGATTAAATATTAAGAGATGGCTCAAAAAATTGAACAATTTCTTAGCGAAAATAGGATGACGGACTATCAGATAGGTTAACAACAGGGCTGTAATTAGTATAACCGTTATAATTATTATAAAAGCTATACTAAGAGTGGTTGGCACTATAAAAAACAGCATAGTTGTCAAAAGCAAAACTGCCAAAAAGTCCACAAACCTATCTATAAATATCCAAATTACTGACTTTCCTAAGCTCAACCCATAATTGGTATTAAGATAAATGCCTTTAACAATCTCCCCTGCCCTAATAGGAATGAAGAAGTTGAGCATCATTGCAGCCCCGTTCAAATATATTAAATCCAAAAGCTTTATCTTCTTAATTTCATGCAGAAAGATCTTCAGCCTGACAGCCCGCAAAACAGGTGAAAGTAACATAAAAACGATCACCGGCCCCAGATAAACTAAATTGACCGTTGATATGGTAGCAAAAATTTGACTGATATTGACAAAACGTGACCAAATAAAGATTAAAACAATACCTAGGAGGGTGTTAAAAATAATCTTAAACATATTAGTTGCTAACTCTATCTATTAAATATACACTATATTAGGTTACAGGGTACAGGTTTTAGATGAAAGTTTTATTGCTATGTTTTCAACTTTTAAACAAAGACTGCTTTTGGGAATATACATCTTTATCCTCCTTTCTATTCCGGTTGGAGCCTACCTTGCATCTGAATACCAAACTATTCAAAGCCGTGCCAACAATCAAAAAACTACCAAACCAATAGTTAAAGTTACCCCCAAACCCGCCACTTCACCCGCAAAAACACTACTTAGTGCTTCAGAACAAACTGCAGGTTCCAGCGCAAACACCGATTCCCCTTCCTCATCCTCATCTCCCACCATTGCTACTTCCTATGGCCCAACCTTATCTTTAAAAGTAAATTTGGAAGGGAGGCCTGCTGATAATCAAGCAACGCGTCTTTTCATAGGCATTGCAGAAGGAGATTTAACCGCCAATCCCAAATTTTTATTAAACTTCACGGTTGACTTACCTGCTTCAGGAGCATATTCTAATTTATCTTTAGCAGGCTTAACTTCCGGTTCCCGTTACACAGCCTTGCTTAAAGGATCTGCCCAAATTGCTACTTCCTCAAGTTTTATCATGTCCCCTTCAGTTACTAATTTAAACGGCGGACAACCCTTAAACTTACTCTCAGGAGATTTAAATGATGATAATATTATCAATTCCGCTGATTACTCTATTGTTCAAAAAATAATAGGTATTACTCTGCGCTCATCAAACTGGAATGAAAATGCTGATTTAAACAAGGACGGCATAATAAATGCTTTTGATTTAGCCTTTGTTACCAAAGATATGGGCCAAGTTGGCGCTTCAGGAGCATGGACTTCACCTCTCCCTAAAAACGCCACCCCTTCTGCCAGTTTAACTACACCCCCAAATAATCCACCCATCGGAGGAATTGAATCTTCTGATGGATACTGGCTCTGGGTCCCCAAATAATCTACACCCCATAGTTACTTGACAATAGTCCTGTAGTATGCTATACTGCTACACTTATGAGTTCAAGAATACTGTTTTCAAGCCTTATTTACTCCATAGTCGGAGGTCTTCTTCTAACCAATACTAGTGCTGTATTGGCAGAGGATGATAACCCCATAACTGCACCTATTACTAGCGCAATTACAGAACCTGTTACCTCCCCTATAATTGATACCAACCCTACACCAACACCTGCTCCTAAAAAAGATAGTTCCGGTTCATCCAGTAACAATTCAAGTGGTAATAGTAATGGCGGACCTGGACAAGCTCCTATTTGTGGTGATTCCAGACCAATCAGTACACCTAAATTAGTATATGCCTTTGCAAGCAATAAAAACGAAGTTACTTTAGTTTGGACTAAAGCCTTAGATCCTGTCAGTTATTACTTAGTAGCTTATGGTACCAAACCTGGACAATTGGAATTTGGAAACCCAAATGTGGGTAACAAAGAAACTACCCGCTACAGCATAGGCGGTTTAAACGGTAATCAAACATATTACTTTAAAGTAAGAGCTGGTAATGGCTGTATGCCAGGTGATTTTTCAAATGAAGTAGCTGTGAAAGTATCAGGCAAAAATATCAGCACAACTCCAGCAGGATTCCAAGCAGGAGTTTTAGGCTCAACTAAGAAAGCTTCCCAGTCAGCCCAACAAGTAATGCCCTTTAAACCAATCACTTCTGCCG
>JAMCTD010000037.1 GCA_023380995.1 Patescibacteria group bacterium | reverse complement strand
TAGATTTGCCAAAAAAAGGCTTTGCAATCCTCCTTCGAAAAGACAAGATTAACCCAAAGACAAATCGGTTAGTCTGTCATCAAATAATTTTTGGGCAACCAGCCTTTGTTTTGGGTCTTCCATCAGGGCCAGCAAACACTGCCTTATATCTCCCGGAGGTAAAATACCTACCTCTGTCCGCAACCTGCCGGATGATCCACCGGTATCCCATGTTCCAACAACTGCGCTGATAAATTCGGGCTGGTTTAACTCAACAAGTCCACGAAGGAGTGAAAAATGACCTGTTCCCCCGCCAAAGGTGACTATTTTTTGTTGGAAAGGATATTTCTTACCGTTTGAATTTGCCATTACGGGATATTATACACTACCTGCAGAAGCGAATAAGTGTTAAAATATGGCTTGAAAAGCCGAGGTGGTGAAACGGTATACACACAGCGTTCAGGGCGCTGCGAGAGCGATCTCATGGAGGTTCAACTCCTCTCCTCGGCACACTTCGGGTATAATTGGCAAATATGCCGGGATGGTGAAATGGTATACACGCTACCTTGAGGTGGTAGTGCCCGCAAGGGCGTGGAGGTTCAACTCCTCTTCCCGGCACCATGGAGTCATAGCTCAGTTGGTAGAGCGTCTCATTTACACTGAGAAGGTCTGAGGTTCGAATCCTCATGACTCCACTTAGTGCCCACATGGATCAGTTTCGCCTTTCCGATCAGGGTTATGCGGATTGAGTAGGTACATAAATGCAAATCTCAGTAGATAACGCCCAGTTTCAAACCATTATATTCGGTATATTTTTTGTCTTTGGGTTAATCTTGTCTTTTCGAAGGAGGATTGCAAAGCCTTTTTTTGGCAAATCTAAGACAGAGGAACTAAAAGGTTTTGCAATTTTGGCGATAATTTTTTCCCACATCGGCTATTTTTTAGTATCTGATCATAGTTTTCTTTATCCCTTCTCAATATTGGCGGGGGTGGGAGTTCACTTATTTTTGTTTTTATCCGACTTCGGATTAACCTTATCGGCTTTTAAAAACCCCTTATCTGTTTTGGGTTTCTATAAAAAAAGGCTGAGTAATCTTTTTCTGCCTATGTGGCTGGTGGTAATTTTGCTTATTTCCGCAGATTTTATTATTTTAAACAGAAGCTATCCGGGATTGATTATTGTGCAAGCGATCCTGGGGTTTTTCCCCTATGCCGATATTTTTAAAAGTTTAGATTCCCCTCTTTGGTATTTCTCTTTAATTTTTTTCTATTATTTAATCTTTCCCCTGCTTTTTTGGAAAAGATTTGCATATTTTAGTCCGTTATTTCTCTGGTTTACCGCTTATTTAATATTAAAGAAGATGAATCTACCTATTAATCCGGATGTATTAAATTTGTATAGGCAACACTTTATTGCTTTTCCTTTGGGGGTTTTGTTTGCGTATATGTATACTGCCAATAATTTAGATTTTGTGCGCCAGCAGCTAAAAAAGATCTTCCTGACGAATTACTTAAAATATATTTTAGTAATTTTCGTGCTTTTGATTTTTGCTTATTTTTCCGTTAATTCGGGAGTGGGTAAAGACAGGAATGTAGAGCAGATTACTAGTACAATTGTCATGTTTTCAGCTATTTTTATATTTACGGTTAAGAGTTTCGAGGTCAGGTTTTTAAGTTTATTTGGAAAATACTCATATGTTATTTATTTAATCCACTGGCCAATTTTATCGCGTTATGGCTTTATTTATAAGCTTACTCCGGGATCTTTTGCGACTATTTTATATTTGTTAATTTTTTTAATTTTAGGATGGGGTTTAACAAAAGTACTTAAGGGTAGGAAAAAGCATCCTTCAATGATATAATCCCTGAATACTATGTGTGGGATATTTGGCTACTCTGGATCTAGGAATGCTCCCGAGGTTATATTAGAAGGATTGAAAAGATTGGAATATAGGGGTTATGATTCCTGGGGAATTGCTGTTGTAGCAGACCAAATCAACCTTAGTAAAAAAGTTGGGGCTATAGGTGATCTTGGTACAGTAAATAATCTCCCAAAATCCAAGGTTGGTATTGGCCATACCCGTTGGGCTACTCACGGAGGTATTTCCGAAACTAATGCCCACCCGCATTTCTCCACCGATAAAAGTTTTGCGCTGGCTCAAAATGGCATTGTCGAAAATTACCAAAACTTAAAAAGTAAGTTACAAAAAAAAGGCTACAAATTCAAGACAGAAACAGATACCGAAGTAATAGTCCGGTTGATAGAAGAGAAATTAAAAACAGCCAAAGGCCTGCCTGCCGGCCGGCAGGGTTTACAAGAGGCTGTAAGGCAGGCATTTTTGGCTCTTGAGGGCAGGAATACCATTATTATTCTCTCGAAGGACGGGGAGATTATAGCAGCCAGGAATGGATCCCCGCTTGTAGTCGGAATAAAAGAGGGGGAAGTATTTTTTTCATCCGATACTCTTTCGTTTGCTCCGTATGTTTCGAGTATCATTGTTGTGGAAAATGGGCAGATGGCTCACTACGACGGCAAAATCAGTGTAGTTGATATCAAATCAAATAAGGTGTTACCACACCGCTTTGAAAAGATTCGCTTCAAAAGCAGCAAAGTCGATAAAGAAGGGTATAAACATTTCATGATTAAAGAAATTCAAGAAAGTCCTTACGTGATAAACCAAGTACTAAATCAGGATCTTGAAGTTTTCCAAGAATTCGCAGAAACACTAAAAAAAGCTGGGAATATCTACACAATTGGTTCCGGTACAGCCGGGATTGCGGCTTCCCAAATCGCTTTTTACCTTAGGACTTTTGGAAAAATTAACGCCCAAAGCGTAATTGGTGCGGATATTTACGATTATTATGATTTATTAACTAAAGATGACTTGATTATTGCTCCTTCCCAGTCCGGCGAAACAGCAGATGTTTTGGAAGTTCTGGAAATTGCCAAGAAAAAGGGAGTTAAGATTGCCTCATATGTTAATATGCCTGGCTCGACAATGGGCAGGATTTCGGATTTTAAATTTGAGGCCCACGCAGGACCGGAAATCTGTGTTATGTCGACAAAGGTATTCACTTCGCAAATAGCTTGGGGGTATCTGGTTTCCAAGATTGCCCAAGGTCGTGCAGAGGAAGGACAGAAAAACTTAAGGCTATTAGCTGGCGAGCTAGATATTTATTTAAATACGGGAGGCAATCATACGGCAATAAAAAAACTAGCCAAAATTTTAGCAAAGTCCAATGACATTTTTTTACTGGGGAAGTACCAGAATTTTAATATTGTTAAAGAAGGTATGGTGAAGATCATTGAGGGTTCCTACATACATGCTCATGGCATTCCTGCAGGCGACTTAAAGCATTATGCCATTACCTTGATGGAAAAAGGAGTGCCGGTAATTGTAGTTGTCAGTGAAGATGTTGCAAAGGACGATGTGATCAATGCGGTAAACCAAGTTAAAGCAAGGGGCGCAACAGTGATTGGTATTTCATCAAAACCTCACGGCGGTTTTGATCATTATATTCAGGTTCCCGATACAGTAGAAACCTCGGCAATTATGAATACAATCCCCCTGCAGCTTTTGTCCTATTATATGGCTGTGGAACTAGGCCATAATGTAGACAAACCCAGAAATATTGCCAAAAGTGTTACAGTTAAATAACCTATAGATATTGACAAAGTGTTTTAGATCTGTTATTATCCCTCTTCAT
>JAMCTD010000036.1:5921-11357 GCA_023380995.1 Patescibacteria group bacterium | reverse complement strand
CAGTGGAAGCAGACTCAGTTACTTTAATGAACCAAGTTTCAGAAGTATCACCATCAAGCCATTCCACAAAACCTGAAGGGATGGATCTGCAGGCAGAACCTGCTCCTTGTCTGGCTAAAATAGATAAATCTTTTTCTGGTAAATCCAAACCTGCAGCTTTTGATGCAGCTAGGGTTAAAGCAGCAAAGCCGGAGGCAGAAGAAGACAGGCCTGTACCTGATGGGAAATTATTATTGGAAACCATTTTTGCCTTCTCACTGATTCCAGATATTTTTCTTACTCTATCTAAATGTTTTATGACTCTTTTTGCTTCGTTTTCTTCCACGCCTCCGCCATTAATGGTAATTTCATCTTCTGTATAAGCAGGGGAGAATTCTACGGTAGTGGTGGTAAGTAAGTTGCTTAAACACATAGAGATTGAGCCATTTTCAGGTAACCTTAATACCTCATCTTTTTTACCCCAATATTTGGTAAAAGCAATATTTGATGGTGCTTGAGCTGTGGCTTTCATATTATTCTTCACACTTTTGTAACCAAAAGTGTGCAAAAGTTTCTATAGTGATGTTCGGACTAGATTTTTTGTTTTGCTTCTCGGGGACTGTACCCCTCGGAAATTCGGTCGTTTCACTTCGGTCAGTTTCCGGTTCCCCTGAGTCACAAAACTGCAAAATCTTTAACGTCCTCTGCATCAATACAGATACACTACGTTTCAATTCTAACACCGTCTGTATTAGTTTCTATATCAATAACTTGTCCTCCAGCGGAGGTTATTCTATTCTTCACAGCTTCCATTTTGTCTTCTGGAGCAATGGAGATTATGCAGTCTCCGCCACCTGCCCCAGACAGTTTGGCTCCATAAGCTCCAGCTTCCCTTGCAGAGTAGATCATGTCAGCCAGTTTTTTTGTACTTACTCCAAGGGAAACAAGTAGCCCTTGATCAAAATTTATCAGCTCTCCCAAGGTCAAAAAATCTTTGTTCAAAATTGCTACTTTAGCTTGTTTTACCAAGTTACCTATTATCCCATAAATATCTTCTATAACTTGAGGATGCTTGCTGGCTTTTTCTGAAACTTGGTTCATTAAAGTAACTGAGTCTGCTTTAATGCCACTGTAGCCTACAACCAAGGGAAGGGAGTCAATTTGCAAAGGTTCAATGGTTTGTCCACCTTTGATAAAATACAAAGTCCCTCCAAACGTTGCTGCTGCTACATCAAAACCAGATCCTTTGCCTTGGATATCTAAAACTGTCTGGTAAGCAAGATCAAAAATAGCTTTTTGATCTAAACTTACTCCAGAAAGTTCTGAAAGAGCTTTGATGATACAAACAGTGGAAGCAGAGGAAGATCCAAAACCAAACTGGGAGGAAAACTCTGATTGAGTATAAATTTTTAATCCTTCGACTCCCTTTGGTCGCTTAGGATGGCGGCCTAGAAAATTCGCTACAGCAATTTCCACAAACTTAGCGCCTTTTGGAATTTCTCCAATTCCTAGTTGATCCATGGGTTTTTTGTAACCTGAAATTTGCACATCAGGAGCCTCAAGCTGGAAGATGGGTTCATCAATGAGTTCAACAGTAGCTTTCATCCTTTGGTTTACAGCTGTAACAATACAGGGTTGGCCGTATACAACGGCATGTTCACCCAAAAGCATTAATTTCCCGGGTGCAGATACAGTAATTTTCTTCATTCTTGTTTTAACCCTTTTACTCCTAAAGCAGTTTTAAAGTAGTCTAATTTAAGAGATTTTGCAATGTCTTGGATCACTTTAGGTTTTGGGTGATAGCAAAGCAAAATTCCAGTGGAACCTGTTTTGCCTCCACCCCCACAAATTTTAGCAGCACCCCCACTTGTTTCTATCTTCCTGATGATTTTTTTAACAGAAGGGGAAACCACACCAATCCTTTCCAGATTTTTTTCTCCAGCCCTAATGATTTGAATAAGCTGGTTTCCACTGCTTGTTTGTATAGCTAACAAAAGCTCTTTAACTAATTGTTCTTGCATATCCAATATTCTCTTAAACTTTGCACTTTGCACTTTAAACTTTAAACTTACTGATTCCACCATTTCCTTAGTAGTCTCCTTAGGTTTACCAGTATTGATTAAAATAAAATTCCTGGCCAATTTAGAAGGGATAGAATAGGGTAGTTTTTGAATTAGTTTTAACTCTTCAGCCTCTTTTCTATACCAGATTAAACCTCCAAAAATTGAAGCAGCATTATCAGCCCCAGAGGGATTGCCATGGAAAACTTTTTCTGCCTGGTAAGTTAGCTGGTTGATTAAACTTAAGTCCCATTTTACTTTTAAGAAAGTTAGCAAGGCAGCCAGGTAAGCTGCAGAAATAGCTGCTGATGAACCAAGCCCACAACCAGTGGGAATTTGAGAGGAAATAGTTAACTTATAAGAAGGAATAGCTTTAATTTTAAGATGTTTTTTAACAATTGGTTCAATAACTTTTGTCATTCTGGCCCCGACAAATCGGGATCCCGATACAATCGGGACAAGCAAAGCGCGTCCAGAATCCAGATTCTGGAGCCTAATCCGGCTTTGCTCAGGATTCCCAGAATGACATGGATCGAGAGTAATGGTAGCCCTTAAGTTAACTGTAGTAAGCAGTGCTGGTTTGCCATAAACTACAACATGTTCTCCTAATAGGTGGATTTTACCAGGAGCTGAAAACTTGATCATAAGAGGCTTGCCACGTCCAGTTTTCATGGATGTGGTTTGGCTTTAATGCCATATTCAATAACTTCATCAAGTTTAACTTTACCCAATTTTCTTACTACAGTAACAATTTTTTGGTTTGGTTTTAAATCTTCTCCTTCAAAATCAGCAATCTGCAAAGGCATTCTGGTGCCATCTTTAAATTCCACAATAGCTACAAAATAAGGAGCTTCGTGTTCAAAGCCTGCAGGTGCAATAAACACTTTTGTCCACACAATAACCTTACCTGTTTTTCCCAGGTAATTTCTGATATTTTGATGATGTCTCCAAACTGTAACCGGACTACTCATTAGTTTTGTAATACATGAACAACTACTGTTGCCCCAGTGCCTCCCACATTCTGGGTTAAACCAACTTTAGCATCTTTGACTTGTCTCTCTCCTGCAGTTTTGCGAAGCTGCATGGCAATTTCTATGATTTGTTTAACCCCGGTTGCTCCTACCGGATGACCACAAGCCTTTAGTCCTCCTGAAGTATTAACCGGGCATTTGCCACCCAGCCTGGTAGCGCGGCTTCTGATAAATTCCCCACCCCTGCCTTTGGGGCAAAACCCTAAATCTTCCATGGCCAGGATTTCTGCAATGGTAAAACAATCATGCACCTCAGCTACTTTAATATCCTTGATTTCAACTCCTGCTTGTGTTAAAGCTGTTTTGGCAGCTTTTTGGGTAGCTTTAAGTTCTGTTAAGCTTTGTCTTTGTGCCAGGTCAATGGTATCAGAAGATACAGCGCTGCCAGTAATGTAAACTCCTTTGGAATTATTGTTAGCAGAAAGCACTACTGCTGCAGCCCCGTCTGTAATAGGTGAAGAATCAAATAGGGTAATAGGGTAGGATATGGAGCTGCTGTTTAATACTTTTTCAATGCTTATTTCAAAAGGGTACTGGGCTTTTTTATTAAAAGAAGCGTGATAGTGGTTTTTGACAGAAACTTCTGCCAAATCTTCCCTGGTGGTTTTATACTTTTGCATGTGTGCTTGAGCCATTAAGGCATAAAGTGCGGGAAAGGTTAAGCCGGCTTTCCTTTCTTTTGAGGAACTGGCACCCATTAAGGCCCAGGTTATTTGGCCGGCCGGCGCATCAGTCATCTTTTCTGCTCCTATCACAAGGATATTTTTGTAAGTTCCGGCTAATATTCCTTGGATTGCCAAATGTACTGCCAGTCCTCCGGAGGCACAAGCCCCTTCAACTTTAAAAGAGGCACAGGAGAGCCCCAAAGAAGAAGCAACCACAGGTCCTAGGTGGTCTTGCCCAGCAATTTTGCCAATTAGCATATTGCCTACAAAAACAGCATCAATCTCGTTTTTTGAAAGCCCTGAATCATCAATTGCTTCCACAGCAGCTTCCAGGGCCAAGTCCAGAAGGGACTTATCCCACAGCTCTCCAAATTTTGTCAGTCCGATACCTTTTACTTGTATTTTCATTATCAAGTTTGGGATGACATAGTTAAATCCTAAATTTGTTAATTATATTCCTGGCTACCAGTGAGTAATCTATCATTTGTTTATGTTGAATTTGGTTTTGGACAGTATGTTTGTTATTTTTTTGAAATTGACTCAGCAGGGCAGTGGTTTCAAAAACAAAAGCATCAGACCCTGCCCCTGAACCATAAGAACACATAAAGATTTTCTGATTGGGCTTGGCAATATCCAAAGTAGCAGCCAAGCCTACCATGGAAGAGGCAGAGTAGGGGTTGCCTATTTGGGAAACTACAAAACCTGGTTTTATTTGGGCATCTGTAAACCCTAACTTTTTGGCAGCTTCCTTGGGAAACTTGCCATTTGGCATATGGAAAATGGCAAAGCTGAAATCCTGAGGTTTAAGCTTGGTCTTTTCCAGAAGTAGCTTGGAAGCACCGTAGACATGCGTAAAATAGCTTGGTTCTCCGGTAAATCTGCCTCCGTGAGAAGGGAATTTTTCAGTATCTCTTCTCCAAAAATCCGGTGTGTCAGAAGAAAAAGAACTAAAATCCAAAATATTGGCCAAAGTATTCCTTTTTCCCAAAATAAAACTGGCTGCAGCAGAGCCTGCAGTATATTCCAAAACATCTGAGGGTTTGGATTGGGCCACATCAGAACCAATTGCCAGACAATATTTAGCCTTGCCGGTCTCGCTTAACCCTGATAAAAGTTGGATCCCAGCAGTGCCTGCTTTACAGGCAAATTCCAAATCCACAGCCAGCAGTTCTTCATTTAATCCTAATATCCCAGCAATGGTGGTGGCAGAAGGTTTGACAGCATAAGGGTGGGACTCAGAGCCAACAGTAATGGCTCCTATTTTACTAAGGTCAAAATTGAGTGGCATGGTGGCATTTAGAGTGGCTTCAACTGCTAAAGTAACTGCATCTTCATCAACAGAAGCTACAGCCTTTTCAAAAACCCCCAAAGATTTTTCTATATCAGTAATTTCTTTGCCCCAAGCTTTAGCAATTTGGGATGGCTTAATCCTGTATTTGGGTATGTATACTCCGTATGAAATGATACCTGTCATAATTAAATTTGATTAATGATTGATGATTTTTAAATCTTTATTCATCATTCTTTAATCATTAATCACTTCCTGCGTCCTAACTGCTGGTGGGCTTTTACTAAGCTGCCTTCTGACAAAGATGCCAGTAGGGAAAGTTCTCCAGCAAGCACTGCCCCGCCTATGGCGCGGGCATATTCTAGCACACTTTCTGCTTTCATAATTTTTAAAGCTTCCTGTTGAGCGGGTAG
>JAMCTD010000036.1:0-5911 GCA_023380995.1 Patescibacteria group bacterium | reverse complement strand
TCCTCCGCCAACTGTGCCCACGATTAAAGAGGGAAGATAGATAGAAAAATATAGGTCTCCATTATCTAAAACTTCAGCAGTGGTAACTCCCAGGCTTCCTTCTACCACATGGGCTAAATCTTGGCCAGTGGCGGCAAAGATGGCAGCAATGATATTGGCGAAGTGAGCATTAAATCCTAAAGACCCGCTTATTGCTGAACCCAGCAAACATTTTCTGTAAGCTAAATCAGCTAAATTCTTAGAAGTGGTTTTTAAAACTTCTTTTAAAACAACCTGGCTTAAGGTAATTTCTGCCCACACTCTCTTGCCTCTGCCTGAAATAAAGTTCAACCAGGCAGGTTTTTTGTCAATATCAAAGTTTCCGGCCAAAGACACGCATTGGCTTTTGGTTTTTTGTTCAATTAGTTTTACAGCCTCCTCTGTGGCAATGGTGGCCATATTCATGCCCATGGCGTCAGTGGTATCAAAATAAAAGCGGACAAATAAATTCCTGCCAGCCAAAGAACAGTCAATTTTTAGCAGTTTAAGGTGAGAAGAAGTTTTTTGGGTTACTTGAGAAATTTGTACAATGTTTTTACTTATCCAATCTTTAGTTTTTAATCCGTGTTCAATCCCGTGAGTTTTAAAAACCGGACCCCTGGTAATACCCACTTCTTCCACTAAAACTTTTGCGCCACCGCTTTCAGTTATGGCTTTACATCCTCTGGAGATGGAGGCTACTAAAGCTCCTTCGGTAGTTGCCAGGGGAATAAAATGATTGATGATTAATGATTGATGATTGATGATTTTTAATGGACCTGCTGCTCCTAAAGGAATCTGGGTGGCTCCAATTAGGTTTTCAATATTTCTGCCTGATACTTCTTCTTCTGTAAAATTAAAATCAGCAATCTTGTCCAATTCAATATCTAATTCTTTTGCTAAAAAATCTCTTCTGCTTTGGGCATTTTTAAAGTTGCGGAAACTGGATTTGCTTTGCATAGGGCTCAATTTTACCACTTTTACGCTGAATGTGGTAAATTGATCACATGGATTTTGAAGAATTTAGCAACGCAACTGTCAAACAAATCAACCGGGAGACAAAAAAAATATTGGTTGAATGGAAGAGCGCGGTGGGAAAAGAAAGCAAAGTTTTACTGCCTTTGGTTGATAAGTTTATTGCAAGTTGTGAGGGTGGTAAAATAATTAGAGGAAGTTTGGTGGTTTTAGGGTATGAGTTAGGGCTGAACGTCATCCTGAGGACGAAGTCCGAAGGATCTTCCGCCGCGGATTGGGAAGATCCTTCGCTAATCACTCAGAATGACATTTATACAGTAGCAGCAGCTTATGAAATATTCCACAGCGCGATTTTAGCTCACGATGATGTGATAGACCAAAGTCTATTACGCAGGGGCAAGGCTTCTTTATATCAGGATATTGGAGGAGGACACTTTGGTGTATCCCAAGCTATTTGTTTAGGTGATTCAGGCTTTTTTCTGGCTGCTAAAATAATTTCCCAAACTAATTTCTCAAGCGAGCAAAAAGTAAAAAGCTTGGAATGGTTTTTTAAAGTGATGCTTGATACTGGGGTAGGGCAGATGTTGGATATAGCTAAGGGTGATGTAACTACTATTATGAAGTTAAAAACTGCCAGATATAGTATTACTGGACCCTTAATTCTAGGGGCAATTTTAGCCGGAGCAGATCAAAAGTTGGTTGGGGCATTAGGGGGATTCGGGGAAAGTTTAGGGATGGCTTTTCAAATCCAAGATGATATTTTGGGAGTATTTGGATCAGAAGAAATATTGGGAAAATCAGTTACATCAGATATAGAAGAAGGGAAAAATACCTTACTTTTTAAGTATGCCTTTGAAAGTGCCAATCAAAAACAGAAGCAGTCTTTGAAAAAGTTATACGGCAGGGGTAAAATAAACGCTCAAGGGACAAAAATTGTAAGGCAGATTTTTGAAACTACAGGAGCATTGGCTCATGCTAAAAAAGCAGTAGAAGGGTATCAAAACGCAGCACGGAAAGTATTGTCACAGATAACTAAAGACTCAAAGATGAGTAAGATATTACAGCAGCTTATAGAATATTTAATAAACAGGAATAAATGATTATGAATAAATTAAACAAGCAAAATGTTCCTCAACATATTGCCATTATTATGGATGGTAACAGAAGATGGGCCAGGAGTAAGGGTTTGCCTGATATGAAAGGACATGAAATGGGAGCAGAAACTTTGGATAAAGTGATGGAAGCAGCTGAAAAGTTTGGGGTAAAAACAATTACAGTTTACGCCCTGTCAACAGAAAATCTAAAAGAAAGGGCTAAAAGGGAGGTATTGGGATTGTTTAATATTTTCAGAAAAGGCTACCATACCAGGCTTAAAAAAATGATGCAAAGGGGAGTAAGTGTGACTATTCTAGGAGAGATGCATGGTTTACCCGACACTATCAGGAAACTGATAGATCAAATTAAAAAAACATATATTAAAAATGAGTCTATTAAATTGAATATTGCTTTAAACTACGGAGGTAAAAAAGAGTTAATTGAGGCTATCAAAGATATTGTGAAAGAAGGGGTGGAGCTTGATAGGATAAATGAGCAAATAGTGGAAAGGCACCTTTATACCAATGGCCAGCCTGACCCAGAATTGGTGATCAGGACAGGAGGAAGGTCAAGGCTGTCAAACTTTTTACTTTGGCAGACAGCTTATTCTGAGGTTTATTTCACCAAGACTTTGTGGCCTGATTTTAATGGACAAGAACTTAAGAAAGCCATTTTGTGGTATCAAACTCAAAAACGTAACTTCGGTAAATAAATTCCTAAAGATGTCTTAATACTGCTCCAATTTCAGCCCAGCGTGTTTCAGTGTTTAATATAGACCAAGGCAAAGAGGTGGTGCTGCCAGTGGCAGGCAAGTATCCATGTCCAACTTGAGCGTTTCTTTGAAAAGTTGGTGGTATCTGGTTGGCTTGAGGTGCAGTTACGCTGAGAGTTTGACCGCCAAAGATTGCCAGGCCACTAACTGCTACGTCTCCGGGGGAAGTAGCAACAGAAACAGAAGGTGTGGTACTACTACCAAAAGCTGTGCTGACTGATGGAATAATTGGTAATACGCCTGACCAGCAACTGGAAGCAAATGCCACATCAGCCCCGCTGGTAAGATTGGCAGAAATATTGTTGGTGCCAGTGGCAGGAGCTAGTTGATACCACATAGTCACCAGCGGCCCTGTACTTGTGTTATATGCTTGTCCGATTTTGGTTAAATTGACCTCACCGTAGGAAATACTAGCAATTTGGTCGATATCAATTGCTGGGTCCCATACTCTCCATTCTGCAGATGTAACAATTAACATAGTGTTTTGGCCAGTGCAGTTTTGTGTCCAGGTAGTGGTGGGGTGGGTGCCTGTAGTTTGATTTGTGGCAATCAGGGCAATATCAGGTAGCAGTGGTGGGGAGGTGGGTGCAGGCGCGCTTGCCAATTCTGACCATTTTTGTATGGTGTCAGAATAGATATTTCTTAAAATAGCCAAATATTTGGGTTGTTGATAAATACGCTCAGCAGGCTGGCTGTTATCAGCAAGTTGCCTGCAGAATTCAATATCTTTGTTTGCATCCAAAGCAACAAGAGTGCCGTTTATAATAAGTTGCTGATTGTTGGGAACAGGTGTTAGATGACTATGACTGCAACCGGCGCCTGCAGTATAGATTATGCCGGAGGATATGATGACAGCATCAATTCGAGTAACTATTGGGTCAATATTGACGTTGCCTTTAACCACAAATACCAACCCGGTAGTATTGTTAGTGTTTGTAAGATTAGTAGTGATATTTAAATCACCATCCACAAAGATGATTCCTGTGTTGCTGACAGTAATATTGCTGCTTATAGTAAGATCGCCGTTGGTAAATTGATCCTTGTTGATCCAATAAACCATCTCTGCGGTGCTTAAATTAATAGAAGATTGAGTCTGATTACCAGGAAGAGTAATTTTTTGACTTGTTCCAAGCTTGGATTGATCAAAGTATGTTGATTTTAGATTATCAAAGGCAGGAATTTTATAAGGGACAAAAGAAGCCTGGTCAGAAATAATGCACTGGCCTAAGGGATTACCAAAATTGGAACTGATGTTAGGTGTGCTGATAAGGCCATTTTGCACCCTGGGGTTTGGGCTTTGGGCCGGACATAAAATAGGTGTTGTTGTAGAGCCGGGAGTAGGAGTAGGAACAGGAGTAGGCGTGGGGCCAACAAAAAGCGGGACAGAAACGCCAATTAATGCAGCAGCAGTTTCCTGGTTATTGGCGTACATGCGAAGTTCATAATTGCCATCAGGCGGGAGAGGATTGGGTATAACGTTGCATCCAGTAGGATCAGAGAGCTTGGGAACCGTGCCTGCTGTCTGTATGCAGCTGCTTGTATAAACCCAGGTGTTGCCATTCACAGTGCCGTTTTTGCAATCACAAGTAGTATAAGTAGGAGAAGGGCAAGCAGTACAAGCGGTGCCACTGGTACCAGCAACAAAAAGCCCAACCCAATCATTAGTAGTGGCAATTTCTGCCTTGGTATCTTTTTGAAAAATACTTGCTGTTAAGATAAAAATACCCGCGGTAATGAGGAGGAGAAAGATACGTTTAACATTCACTTCTTTTTTAACTCCTCAACTTCTTTTTGTAAAGCTTCAATCTCTTTTTGTTGGGCTTTAACGGCATTGATTAGAGCAAAAGTCAAGGCACTATAATCTACAGCTTTGATTTCTGTGGTGGTTACATCATTTGAGCGTAGCTTAACCTGCTGTGTGCTTACAAGTTGCGGGGCAGTTTTTTCTACATCCTGGGCAATAAGTCCGGTTTTGGTTTTGCCGTCATCTGTGGTGTCACCCAGCCCGTTAAATTGGTAAGTTACGGGAGTCAAACCAACTATTTCTTGTAAACCTAAGTTAAACGGATTGATGTTTTTTTTAACTTTGATATCAGATGCGCATGTGCCAATGCTGCTGCTGTTATAATTGAGACATCCTGTAATAGTAAGATTGCCTGCTGGATTTAAAATAAAGGCATAAGGACGGACCCAATTAGTAGCATCACTTCTGTGTAAAATTATCAGATTGTTGTGGCCCGCAGGGTCTCCTATGCCTTTATTGCTTATTTGCCAAGCTTTATCATTGGAGCTATCTATTAGATTTAAGGCTCCTGCATTCCAATTGGTACCACCTCCGTCTGCATTTGAAGTTATTTGACCATTTATTTTTACATTCCAGTTAAAATTGGTGTTCGTACCATCGAAATTTATACTTGACCAAGCATTATTTGTTGTGTTGTAAATATGCAAACCGCTTCCTGATCTAATGCCAACGTAACCACCCTCAACGTTTAACTTGTCAGTGGTATCGGTTGTACCAATGCTGGTGGTACCAACAATTCTGGTATTACCTGAGATGCCAACATCACCTGCGACATCTTGATAAGTAGAATTGCCAGTTTGGGCTAAAGCAGTGGAAATAAAACTTGTACAAGCTTTTTGTAGAGGGTTTGTAGGATCATCACAAAATTTATTGGCAACTAGGACAGGATTGGTAACTGTGCCAGCTACTTTGCCAGGAGGTTTACTTTGTTTAACAAAAAGTGCAGCTGCAATAACAACCAATGAAAGGCTTAAGATTATTAGCCTTAGCAGTAATCCATTTTTTAAAACTTTCATGTTACTTCATTGTCCCTTCTTGATTCCCAATTGTCAATTATTCATTCTCAATTATCAATTCTTAAGGTCCTCCCGGAGCATTAATACCTGTATTGGAATGTACGTCCCCATTTATTTGGATCCAGGCTGGATTTAAGGTGGGAGCTGGGGTAAAAGCACATTGGTAACAATAACCTCTGGTAGGATTGGCATTGGCAGCACACCAGAGATTATAAGCATTACCAGGCCCGG
>JAMCTD010000035.1 GCA_023380995.1 Patescibacteria group bacterium | reverse complement strand
TAATATTTCACTTAATTTATTTGTTATTTGAGGATTATCTTTTTCCCAATATTTTTGAGGCTCTGTGTACTTTTTCTTTAAAGTTTCATCCAAAAAAGGATTTTTAACTTTGGAATTTGTATAAAGCTTTGCCGAGCCAAAAACTTTTACATCCACTTTTTGACCACGGGTTAAACGGAACCAAGCCAAATAGTTACCATCACTATCAACTGTTACGTTAAGAGGTTTTGGATCAATTCTTTGGTAAATTACATCCTGAAAAGAAGTATCGGGCGGAAGGGCAATAGTTGTTAAAATAGGTAGCAATTTGCTATTTTCCAGATGATAAGTAAGGTCAAAATCAAAAAGCTGGTTTGCCCCAAAATTAGCAGAAACCCCTGATGACTTAAGTTGATTCATATCAAAAGTCAAAAACATCTTGCCTTGGGACAAAGTTTGACTTTTGGGAGTGGGGGTTACTGCTGAAAGTTGTCCAAAACTTTGAGGCACAGCTATAGTTAAATTATAAGATTCTAAATTTGAGGTAGAAGAAATCTTGGGTGCATGGATTTCCCATACTTTACCTATTTTTTCAGCAAAATCTTTTGACCTAAAAAAAAGAGTCCAGGGCAAAGTTTTTCCTATACCTGCTACCTGCTGATTAAATTTAACTCCAATTGTTGTTGAAGTATCTTTTTGCTCTGTACTGACAACCAGCGAACCACCAGGATCAGAAGCTTTGATATCAAAAACTTGAGTTGCACCGATAATTATTTTGAATTGATTAGCATAATATTCTGAAGTTAAATTCCTAAGGATTACTTTCTCAGTAACAGAAGTTGTTCCATCATCATCTATATCGTATAAAACATCATAGGTTGTGGCAAACCCTGCTTGCGGGGTGGCAGGCAAATCCACAGCAAAAGCTTTTTGAGGCAATAAAGCCAGCAAGAAAAAAACAATCGCCAAAGCAATCTTTTTAACCATAAGTTAATTGTAGCAGAAAAATCTTAATCCTCAAAAACATAACTTTTTATTTAGCTTGACACCTCGAAGGTGTAAAGCTAAACTCTAATCATGCCTGGCAGAATCACACCTTTAGTCAACGGAGAATATTACCACATATTTAACAGAGGGAGTGAAAAGAAAAACATCTACAGCCAACCTAGAGATTATTCAAGATTTCAAAAAACCTTTTATTATTATAAATTTTCTGGTCCTAAGCCAAAATTCTCTCAATTTACCAAATCAAATTTATTTAAGCCGCTTTTAAATGAAAAAATAGTTGAAATTTTATGCTTTTGTTTAATGCCAAATCATTTTCACTTCTTAGTGAAACAATTAAAAGATGATGGCATTTCTACTTTTCTAAGTCAACTTTCTAATAGCTATACTAAATATTACAACGTTAAATATGGCCGGATAATTCCGCTTTTACAAGGAGCTTTCAAGGCAGTTAGAATCCAAACCGATGAACAACTAATCCATGTATCACGCTACATCCATTTAAACCCTGTAGTTTCAGGACTAGTCAGTAAACCAGAAACATACAAGTGGTCTTCTTATCTTGAATATATCACTCAAAATCCCTTTATCTGTTCCATAAATGATGTGATGAACTTATTTAGCTCTCCTCAAAAATATCAGAAGTTTGTAGAAGACCAGATTGATTATGCCAGCAAACTAGCAATTATCAAGCATCATCTCTTGGACGGCGAAGTTTAATCAAAAGTTTGTGCTTACACCTCGAAGGTGTAAAGCTAAACAAAGTAAGAAAAGCAAAAATATTGACAATATTATAAACTATCCTCTAATATAACTCTTAGCGTTAAAGAAGGAGGGATGAATTTGAATATCAAAGAGAAATTAGTTAGACTAGCGGGTGCTGGATTACTTACAGCAGCAACAACTGCGTGCGGAACACCAGATGTTCCTAAGACATCTTTTGTATCTAGTATAGATGGCCCAGGTAGATCCAAAATTACACGCATCGCGGTGGATAGATTACTCATAGGTCAGCAAACGTTTTGGCGGGATACAGCACTCAATGTTTCAATCCAAAGCGGAATCCAATATATCAAAGACAAGGGCTGCGAAGTAGCAGATATATCAAATAATTATTCAGGTCCAGCCCAGATTACAATTGCGAACGGAAAGGATTGCCTCCCGGAGTTAAAATAACTGTAAGCTACAGTATTTTTGCCAGATATTGGCCTGTATAAGAACTTTTTGCCTTAACAAGTTGCGAGGGTGTGCCTTCTGCTACCACTTGTCCGCCTTTATCCCCGCCTTCCGGTCCCAAATCTATTATCCAATCAGTATTTTTAATCACGTCTAAATTATGCTCAATAATAATCACGGTATTGCCATAATTTGTGAGTTTGCGCAAAATAGTTAAAAGCCTTTCAATATCTGCAAAATGAAGCCCGGTAGTAGGCTCATCAAGAATATAAACTGTATGTCCTGTTGGCCTTTTTGATAGTTCTGAAGAAAGCTTAATCCTTTGAGCCTCACCCCCTGAAAGAGTAGGGGCAGGTTGGCCTAATTTTATATACCCTAGTCCCACATCAAATAAAATTTGCAGTTTGTTTTTAATCGGCGGGATATTTTCAAAAAACTTTAAGGCCTCTTCCACAGTCATATCCAAAACTTCTGCAATATTTTTGTCCTTAAAACGGATTTCCAAAGCTTCCCTGTTATACCTTGCCCCATTACAAGCCTCGCAAGTTACATAAACATCAGGCAAAAATTGCATTTCTATCTTCAAAGTCCCCTCTCCCTCACAAACTTCACACCTTCCACCTTTAACATTGAAAGAAAACCTGCCCGGGCCATAACCTCTGATTTTTGCCTCAGGTGACTGGGAAAACAAATCCCTCATGAAAGTAAAAGCTCCTGTGTAAGTGGCAGGATTTGAACGTGGGGTGCGCCCAATAGGTGATTGGTCAACTAAAATTACTTTATCTATAACCTCTGCTCCCTCCATACCTTTGTGCAAGCCTGCTTTCTCACGCGATCTATAAATTTTTTGCGCCAAAGCTTTATAAAGCACATCATGTATTAGAGTTGATTTACCTGACCCGGAAACACCGGTAATTGCTATAAATTTACCTAAAGGAAAATCAACATTAATATTTTTTAAGTTATGCTCAGAAACTCCTAGAATTTTAAGATATCCCATATCTACAGGCTCCCTTTGTAAATCACTGCTTGCTTTAACTTGTTTTTTACCGGACAGATATTGCCCTGTTAAAGAAACCTGGCTTTGTTTCATTTCATCCGGAGTTCCTACAAAAATAACTTGACCTCCATGCTCACCAGCACCAGGTCCAATCTCTATTAATAAATCTGCAGCTTCCATAGTCTCAGCATCATGCTCATTAACCACTACAGTGTTACCCAGATTTTTCAATTTCTTAAGAGTTTCTATCAGTCTGGTATTATCCCGCTGGTGCAGACCGATAGATGGCTCATCTAAAACATACAAAACTCCTGACAGCCCGGAACCGATTTGGGAAGCAAGCCTGATTCTTTGAGACTCACCTCCAGCCAAACTCATAGAAGCACGGTCTAAAGTTAAATAATCCAAACCTACATCTATTAAAAACTGTAACCTTGAATTAATTTCTTTTAAAATTGGGGTGGCAATTTGGCTTTCCCGCTCTGAAAGTTTTATATTCTTCATCCACTCTAAAGCCTGTACTATTGACTGGCTAACTACCTCTGAAATATTTAAGCCTTCAATGGTAATTCCCAAAGCTTCATCTTTTAATCTAGCCCCTTTACATTTAGGACAGGTTTCCCTAATCATATATTTTTCAATTTCACTCTTAACAAAATCAGATTCAGTTTCAGTATACCTTTGCTTAAGGTAGGCCACCAAACCTGTAAATTCTGAATAAAAGTGTGTCCATCTTCCCTGCCTATTCCTACCCTCTACCTTAAACTCCTTATCTTTTGCTCCAAAAAGCAGAATTTCTTTGCTTTCAGGTGTTAAATTACCCAGCCTGGTGTTTAAATCAAATTTATATTCTTTCCCCACAGCTCCAATCAGCCTGGTAAACCATGTATCATTAGTAGCCATCTTTGACCAAGGCAAAATCCCTCCTTCTGCTATAGATAAGATGGGGTTTAAGATACTAGTTTCATCGATCTCCAAAAGCGTTCCCAACCCTAAACATTTTGGACAAGCTCCATGAGGAGAATTAAATGATAAAAGCCTTGGTTCAATTTCTGGCAGGGAAATATTGTCCACCGGACAGGCAAATCTTTCTGAATACAGGTGGTCATTCATTTTTTTAGGGTTTTGCGGAAACTCCAAAGCAGAATCTAAAACTTCAGACACAATTACTGATCCTTCACCAAATTTAAGCGCTGTCTCAATACTTTGTGATAATCTTGAGTACAAAGTTTGATCTTGTAGACTTTCTTTACTCAAAACTAATCTATCTACCACCAAATCGACCGTATGTTTGTTTGTTTTAATTAAGACCAAATCGTCAGATAAATCCCTTACATGGCCGTCAACCCTGACTTTGGAAAACCCTTTTTTCTTTAAATCCTCAAACAGCTGGCTGTATTCACCTTTCCTGTCTTTAACCACAGGAGCTAATATCATAATTCTTTTGCCTTTTTTCCCTATCCCCTGTAACCCTGCCTTGCCGGCAGGCAGGCTGTCCCCTGTAACCTTCTCCACTATCTGCTCCACTGACATCTTGGAAATTTCCCTCCCGCAAATAGGACAATGCGGGTGGCCAACCCGGGCATAAAGCAAACGTAAATAATCATAGATTTCAGTTGTGGTGCCAACTGTAGAACGGGGGTTGTGGGAAACACCTTTTTGGTCAATAGAGATAGCAGGAGACAAGCCTTCTATATAATCTACATCAGGCTTATCCATCACTCCCAAAAATTGCCTGGCATAAGAAGACAAGGATTCCACATATCTTCTTTGACCAAAAAGGTGT
>JAMCTD010000034.1:2110-5133 GCA_023380995.1 Patescibacteria group bacterium | reverse complement strand
AAACCCTTCAGAAGAAGTCAGGGATGTTTTGGAGGGCGAAGAGATTGTGGCCAGAGACCGGGATATTCAGGAAGTAATAAATTATAGGAATGTTTTGAAATTTATTGAGGGGATTTATGCCCAAATTGGCACCTCAGGCAGCTACAGTTTCACCATTGAAACTATTTTGGAAATGCATAAATTAACCACGGAAAAGATTTTACCGGTAGAATCTTGTGGCCAATTTAGGATCAGGCAGGTGGTTATTAAAAACACCAAAACCGGCCAGATTTCCTATACTCCTCCTCCTGCTCCTGAAGTTCCATATTTAGTGGAGGATTTGGTCAGCTGGATTAATTCTGATGAAGCAAGACAAATTCACCCCATTATCAAAGCCGGGATTATTCATTATGAATTGGCCAGGATTCATCCTTTTGTGGATGGGAATGGCAGGGTGGCCAGGGGAGTGGCTACCTTGATTTTATTTTTGGATGGTTATGATATCCGGAAGTTTTTTTCTTTTGAGGAATATTTTGATGAAAACCCCATGCAGTATTATTTAACTTTACAGGCTGTATCAAACCAGTTGGTTTTAGATACCCACGAGCGTGATTTAACTCCTTGGTTGGAATATTTTACAGAAGGTGTGGCAATTGAATTGAACAGGGTTAAGGAAAAGGTGCAAAGGATTTCTGTGGATGCCAGAATTAAAGATAAATTGGGTAAACAGCTCATGCTAAACGAAAGGCAGATGATGATCATGGAATATATTCACAGGCACAAAGCTTTGTCCAATAAAGATTTTAGGAAAATATTCCCTGATTTTTCAGATGATACGGTTTTGCGGGAGCTTAAATTCTTAAGACAAAAAGGATTGGTTAAAAAAGCAGGTGGTACCAAAAAAGCAGCATATGTCTTAAAGTAAATTAAGGCTTAGGAAGCTCATAAGCAGTAATTTTTTCTAATTTCTTTGAAATATCTTCCAGAGTAGCTCCTCTTAATAACATTTCTTTAGCATCTTCAATGAATTGTTTTCTAGAAGCTTTAAGCTGCTCTTGTTCATTTAGTGGTGTGCCATCACGATGAGTTAAATCTTGAAAGCCTGCAAGAGGAGTAGTTATAGCAGTTTCAACCAGTTTTTTTACAGCCCTAAAGTTACGAAGATCAGGTTGTGGAATAGATTTTAGATGTGTAAGACTTTCTGTTTCTTTAGATTGATCCATATAACTTGGGTATTTTAATATACTGCAATTGATTCTTCTATTATTCCACTTCCTCTGCCTTTTTTTGCTTCATAAAGTGCAGCATCAGCTCTTTGTCTGAGTAATCCAGCGTTATCACTAGGTCTAACAGCAGTTAATCCTAAGCTCATTGTTTGTTCTGGTTTATAGCTAGGAAAGCGTTGTTTTGCAGTGTCAACGATTGCGCCTCTGACTCTTTTCGCAGCTTTTATGGCATCAGGCATCTCAGCTCCTACTAAGAATACCAAAAATTCATCTCCTCCAACACGCCCTACCAAATCGTGTTCTTGAGTTCTTTCTAGGTGTCTATGCTCTGGATGTCTAATATCTAAAGGATTGAGGCGGGTTTGATGAAGCAGGACTTGCGCGCTGGTTTGCAGTAGCCGATCTCCTAGAGGATGACCTTCAGTATCATTAAACCTTTTGAATTCATCTACATCTACTGCGATCAATATCCCTTTAACTCCCTTAATGAGGTATCTTTCTAAACGTCTTTCAAAACCCTTTAGATTCAAAAATCCGGTTAGCTTATCAGTATCAAACAGTTTTTGCAGGTCTGTTGCATCGAGGGTGCCATTTCTGATTCCTTCATATACTTGGTTAGTTTCTGAGTCGACATCTTCTCTTTCAAGTAAGCCAAATCCTTGTCCTGCTTGTTCCATTTCTATTCCAAGATAACTCATGACCAAGGATTTTACAATACCTTCCGAATCTATTACAATCCAAAGAACTGATGTTATTTTCTAAACTGGCTGAATATTTTGAAAAACTGGAACAAACTTCCTCCAGACTGGCTTTAATTGATATTTTATCTGATCTTTTTTCTGAAGTTGAGTTTAGCGAAATTGGGCATGTGGCATATCTTATTCAAGGCAGAGTGGCTCCCTTTTTTGAGCCTTTGGAAATTGGCATGAGCGATAAGACGGTTGCTGCTTCTATAGCACGGGCTTATGGTGTCAAACGTGAGGATGTATTGAAGGAATATGGACAACTTGGTGATTTAGGTTTAGTAGCGCAGCAACTGAATTCAAAATTCAAAATTCAAAATTCAAAATTAACAGTCAATGAAGTATTTGAGACCTTAAGGGAAATTGCTAAAACTACTGGTGAGGGAACAGTGGAAAAAAAGGTTTCCACCTTGGCCGGGTTACTTCAAAAAGTTGATGAGATTGCTGCCAAACATTTAGTTAGAATTCCACTGGGAGTCTCACGCTTGGGAGTAGGTGATCCAACTATTTTGGATGCTTTTGCCACTTTAAAGCTGGGAGATAAATCCAAAAGAAAGTTGTTAGAAGGAGCTTATAACAGGGTGTCTGATTTAGGTTTGATTGGGGAAACTTTATGGCAGGGTGGGCTTAAGGCTGTGGAGAGGTTGCAGGTGCAAGTAGGCAGGCCAATTAGGTCCCAACTTGCAGAAAGGCTGCCTAATCCAGAGAAAGTGATTGAGAAATTAGGGGCAGTAAATTCCCAGCGTAAATTAGATGGATTTAGGGTGCAAATCCACAAAGATGGGGAAAATATCAGGCTTTTTTCCCGGAATTTGGAAGAAACTACCCCCATGTTTCCTGAGATTGTGGAAGGAGCCAGGGAGCAAATTAAAGCTAACACTGCTATTTTAGATTCTGAGGCTATTGGTTTTAACCCAATCTCTGAGGAATTTTTACCTTTTCAGGAAACAACACAAAGACGCAGAAAATATGGCATAGAGGAAATGTCCAAAAAGATTCCCCTTAAGGCTTTTGCTTTTGATATTTTATATAAAGATGGGAAATCCTTAATTGATGTAAAGCTGGAAGTAAGGAT
>JAMCTD010000034.1:831-2100 GCA_023380995.1 Patescibacteria group bacterium | reverse complement strand
GGGAGACCATAGCAGAGGGAAGTAAGCTACAGGCTATGCTGGATGATGCTATTTCCAAAGGATTGGAAGGTTTGGTGGTAAAGAGGTTAGATTCCAAATATGAGGCAGGAGCTAGGAATTTTAATTGGGTTAAATTAAAAAGGCATTCTGCAGGGGAGCTTAAAGATACTATTGATGTGGTAATTTTAGGCTATATTTTTGGCAAGGGCAAAAGGGTGGAGTTTGGGGCAGGGGCACTTTTGGTGGGTGTGTATGACCAGTTGAAAGATGAATTCGTAACAGTTTCCAAAATTGGCACAGGTTTAACAGATGAGGAGTGGAGGAGCATAGAAGTTCAAAGTGCAAAATTCAAAGTTCAAAATAAACCAGCCAGAGTTAATTCATTAATTACTCCCAGTGTCTGGGTAGAGCCAAAGATTGTGATTGAGGTTTTGGCAGATGAGATCACCAGAAGTCCAATCCATACAGCTGGTAAAACTGAGTCTGAACCAGGCTATGCTTTAAGATTTCCCAGGTTAATTAAATTTAGGGAGGAAGATAAACGGCCAGAAGATGCTACAACTGTAAAAGAGCTAATTGAGATGTATCAACAGCAGTACAAAAAATAATGAGTATGATAGAATGCGGACATGGCGTACATAGCTGATTTGCATATTCACTCCAGATTCTCCCGGGCCTGTTCACAACAATTAAATGTGCCTAATTTGGCTGCCTGGGCAAAAACAAAAGGTATTAATCTGATGGGCACTGGTGATTTTTTGCACCCCCTTTGGTTTGCAGAGCTCAAAAGCCAGCTTAAAGATGATGGGTCAGGGTTTCTAACCTATCCTCAAAACCCGGATGTTAAGTTTGTTTTAACAGTTGAAGTAGCTTCTCTTTATTCCCACAAAGGGGCAGTAAGAAGAATCCACAATGTTATCATTATGCCTTCTTTTGAATCTGGTGCCAGGTTGCAACAAGCATTACTAGCCAAGAAAGCTAATTTATCCTCTGATGGCAGGCCAATTGTGGGAATTCCCTCTAAAGATCTGCTTAGGATTTGTTTGGAAATAGATCCAAAGGCAATATTTATTCCAGCCCATGTTTGGACTCCCTGGTTTGGGCTTTTTGGTTCGCAATCTGGTTATGATAGTTTGCAGGATTGTTTTGAGGATTTAACAGAATATATTTATGGTACAGAAACAGGCTTATCTTCTGATCCGGCCATGAATTGGAGGATTAAAGAGTTGGATAATAGGTCAATTATTTCCTGTTCTGATGCCCATTCTC
>JAMCTD010000034.1:0-821 GCA_023380995.1 Patescibacteria group bacterium | reverse complement strand
TCTTCACATAGTGAGACTAGAGATAAACTTAATGATTCAAGTCTAACTCGTCGAACGGTGCTTTGTGCGCTGACGAGCGAGTGATTACATTCTAGTTGTCAACGGTTTTTTACGGCCAGACAAGCCACTTAAAACTCTAGTCAAATAATCCTAACTGAGGAACTTCTCCTTGCGCTTCTTCCTGCTTATGATTCCATATCTTTACCACTCCATACACCCCATCATACCCTGGGTCTATCACTAAATCTCCCTTTCTAACTTTATCTACCCCTTCTGCTACCTTTGGACCGGAAAGTTTGGCAATTTCTTCTATATCAACTTTGGTTAAAATCTTCAGTTCACTGCCCAAACTGCCAGTTAATTTTTTATACTCAGTAAGAACCTTTTGGGTTGTTGGGGCAGTATCAAAGGCTTCGGCAATAATTTGCAATAAAGGCACCAACATCCTGTATCCTGGCCTTTTAAAATTTGCTGATTGTATCTTTCCTTGCACATTTTCAATTTTCAATTCTTCATTCGACCGTGTAGCGATCGCTTCTACCCTTTCCATTACCCCGACTGTTAAACCTCTCCCGCATACAGGACACTTAGTACCTTTTGCTTTGGTATCCTGGGGTGAATATTTAACATTACAATTTCTGTGTCCTGTGTAATGATATTTACCTTCCTCTGGATGAAACTCTATGGTGCCTGCTATTTTCTGCTCTTTAATACTGCTAAACAAACCTGCATATCCTAAAGATAAATCTTCTGCAAACACTGTTGATTCCCTACCCAGGTTTGGCAGAGAATGGGCATCATAGAGTTTCATCCAGAGGAAG
>JAMCTD010000033.1 GCA_023380995.1 Patescibacteria group bacterium | reverse complement strand
AAGGTGGAGAAGAATATGAATATCTAGTTGATGCTAAAACTGGTAAAGTAAATGAATCTAGTTTCAAAAGAATAAAATAACCTCTTGCTACGCTTGAAAAGTAATAAATGTTAAAATACCTTCATGACCTCTAAGGATATCAGGGAAAAATATGTTAAGTTTTTTGTAAACCTAGGGCATAAGGAAATTGCTCCTGCAAAATTGGTGCCTGAAAATGATCCCACAACCCTTTTTACTTCTTCCGGTATGCAACCTTTAGTTCCTTATTTGTTAGGTCAAGAGCATCCTGCAGGTAAAAAATTGGTCGACTCACAGCCTTGTTTTAGGGCAGAAGATATTGAAGAAGTTGGGGATAACAGGCACACCACCTTTTTTGAAATGTTAGGTAATTGGTCTTTGGGGGATTATTTTAAGAAAGAACAATTAACTTGGGTTTGGGAATTTCTCACCCAAGAATTAAAGCTACCAAAAGAAAAATTATATGTGTCTGTTTTTGAGGAAAATGAATTTGTGCCAAAAGATAAAGAATCTTATGAGATTTGGAAAAGCTTAGGAGTGCCTGATGATCATATTTTCTTTTATGGGGTAAAGAAAAATTGGTGGTCAAGGTCTGGTACGCCGGATAAAATGCCGGTGGGAGAAATTGGCGGACCTGACAGTGAAATATTTTATGAGTTTGAATCTGTAAAACATGATGAGAAATATGGGGAAAAATGCCATCCGAATTGTGATTGCGGCAGGTTTTTGGAAATAGGCAATTCTGTTTTTATTCAATATCAAAAAACTAAGGATGGTTTCCTGGAAGAACTTTCCCAAAAAAATGTTGATTTTGGAGGGGGATTGGAAAGACTGACAGCAGTAACTTTAGATCATTCTGATGTTTTCCAGACTGATTTATATACACCAATTGTTAACAATATCGAAGAGGCAAGTGGTCAAAGTTACCAAACAGAAGCAAACCAAGCTGCAATGCGTGTTATAGCAGACCATATGAAAGCTGCCGTATTTTTGATACTCGATGATGTTGTTCCCTCAAACAAACTTCAAGGATATGTTCTAAGAAGGCTGCTTAGAAGATCCGCAGTGAAAATGAGACATCTAAATAAAGATATAAAATTAACAGATCTTTCCAAACTGGTCAAAACAATATTAACAATATATGAAAAAAGGGATGATGGATCGTTTGAAAAATTAGTAAATGATGAAATGGATAAGTTTTCTAAAACTTTGGACAAAGGATTAAAGGAAATTGAAAAAGTAGAAACTATTGATGGGAAAAAGGCTTTTGATTTGTATCAAACTTTCGGTTTCCCTTATGAGGTAACTGAAGAATTATTTAGGCAAAAGGGTCAGGAAATTGATAAAGAGCAATTTAAGGCTGAATTTGAAAAACACCGGGAACTTTCCCGCACAGCTTCTGCTGGAATGTTTAAAGGGGGATTGGCAGATCACTCTGAGACAGTTACCAAATATCACACAGCTACCCATCTTTTGCACCAGGCTTTAAGGGATGTATTGGGGCCGGAGGTTTTTCAAAAAGGATCCAACATTACTTCAGACAGGCTTAGGTTTGATTTTTCTTTTGATAGGAAAATGACAGATGAGGAAATTAAGAAAACAGAAGATATTGTTAATGACAGGATTAAGGAAGATTTAAAAGTGGACAGGAAAATTGTGTCTCCGGATGAGGCTAAAAAATTAAATGCCATCGGGCTTTTTAATGAGAAATATGGGACAGAAGTAAGTATCTATGGGGTAGGGCCTGGGTTTGTTTTGGATCCAGAGGCCAAAGATCAACGGGATAGGGGTGGGTATTATTCCCTGGAATTTTGTGGTGGACCACATGTTGAGCACACAGGAGTAATTGGCGTAATTAAAATTACTAAAGAAGAGGCAATTTCAGCTGGTATCCGTCGAATTAGAGCAGAAATTGTGTTAAGATAAAACTTGTAGGCTGATCTCTCGGCAAAATTTGATATGAGTTTCCTAAGTAAAGCAACTGCCTTTTTACCTTTAGGAAAAAAGGAAGAACAATTAGAATATTTCTTCGCCGTTAATATCGGAGTGGAAAAATTAACTGCAGCCCTTTGGACTATTGAGGGTAAGCAGCTTAAGGTTTTGAATACAGCCTCTGCTGATTATCCTGCGTTAGATGAGATTGCTACCGGTGTAGATAGGCTTTTGGACCAGGTGCTAGGATTAAAAGAGGTTGAACCGCAAAAAATTCTTTTTGGAGTGCCTGATACTTGGTTATCAGGTGAGGATTTAAAAGAAGAGTATTTAAAGATTTTACGCAATTTAGTCAAAGAATTAGAACTTACCCCGATGGCTTATGTAGCAACTTCTCATGCTTTAGTTCATTTCCTGGAGAAACAAGAAGGTGTTCCTGCAACTGCAATTTTGGTGGGTTTTGAGAAGCTGCATTTAACGGTAACAGTGGTAAGAGCCGGCAAGCTTGATGGGGTAAAAGTTATCAAAAGGGATGAAAATGCTGGTTCTGATATAGAAAAAACCTTGTTTACATTCACAGACGTTGAGACTTTGCCTTCCAGGATTTTAACTTATGGTTTTGATGCTTCTGAGTTAAAAAATCAATTATTATCTTTTTCCTGGATGTCAAAACTCTCTTTTTTGCATTTTCCCAAAATAGATGTTTTGGAAGATGAGGTAGAAATTAAGAGTGTGTGTCTGGCAGGAGGATCAGAGATCAATCCTGATGTTGTTTATATTGATCAACCAGCCAAAAAACAAAAAGAGCGGGTAAATATTTTGGCGGAAGAAAGCCCGGAAGTTTCAGATAAATTAGATAAGTTGGAAGATCAGAAGATTGTTAAACCAGAACCAAAAGCAGAAACAGCTGACCGGGTTGAACAGGATGATTTTGGGTTTATGGTGGGTGATGTAGCAGCTGAGGCTGAATTGGAAGGTAAGCAGGCACGCTCTGATGTTGAAAGTAATGATGAGCCAGCGGATTTTACTGAAGAGGAGCCAGATGGGGTTCGCAGGGGAACAAGGATAAGCGGAGCAGAGGATCAATACAGAAGTAAATTAGATGAGCCTGAAGAGATGAAGAGTGAAGATCTTACTATGGTGCGGGAGTCCAATTTGGAACTTGATGATTTCAGCCGTGATAGTGCTCCTAAGTCGCCTGTTTTACCAAAGAAACATAAAAAGAAACTAAGTTTTACCGCCCTTTCCGTATTGTTTGGAATAATAGGAATTATTGCTTTAGTTGTAGGCGCTTACATATTTTTTGTTAAGGCAGATGTGAAAGTATTTGTAGAACCAAAGATTGTAGAGAATGACGCCCAAGTAATAGCTGACCCCAATCAAAAAACTGTTAATGAGGAAGGTAAAATTATTCCGGGTCAAATTATTGAGACGGAAATTTCTGGCAGCGCAAAAGACAACGCTTCCGGCAAAAGACAAATTGGTGATCCTGCAAAAGGCACAATTATAGTTTATAACAAAACTTCTGATCCGCAAACTTTAAGCAAAGGAACTCAAGTTAGTGGATCAGGTGGCATTAAGTTTACACTGGATACCAGTGTTACCATAGCTTCCCAGTCAGCCAGCGATAGCGGTATTACTTTTGGAAAGGCAAATACTACAGTTACAGCAACTGCAATCGGAGCTGATGGAAATTTGCCGTCAGGTTCAGATTTTACTATTGCAGGACAATCAGCGGATAAAATGGTCGCTAAATCCGAGGGTAATTTTTCCGGGGGTACCTCAAAAGATGTAACTGTTGTGTCCTCAGAAGATCAACAAAAACTGCTTGCCAAATTATCTTCAGATTTAAGACAGCAGTCCCAACAGAAGTTGCAAGAGAAGTATCCTGATAAAAAGATTTTGCAGGAGGCGCTATTAGAACAGATTACCAGTAAAAAATATAGTAAAAATATTAATGATCAGGCAAATGAATTTTCATTAAATATGACTGTGAAATATAGGGGAACAGCTTATAACGACGCTGATTTGAAAACGATTGTTTCGAAATTAGTTACTACACAGGTGCCTGACGGTTTTGAACTGAATCTTTCTGAAACTGAGACACAAGCAGATGTTGCTAAATTAGAAAAAGACGGAAAGGTAGTATTTTTAGCAAAATTTAAAACAAAATTAATTCCAAAAATAGATACTGAGAAGATCAAAAACCAAATTAAATTTAAAACCTCTTCCGAAGTAGCAGATATCTTAAAGGGGATGGAGAATGTGTTAGGTTCTGAGATTAAGATGACTCCCAATCTGCCAAAAATACTTGAACGTATGCCAATTTTGTCAAAAAATATCACAGTTGAGGTAGGCTTGAAATGATCGCCACGTCAAAGTTTATCTCCGTAGGTTTTTTGGCAATTGGAGTTTTTATTCTTTCACAAGTCATCTTACCAATAATCTCCTTTCAGTTTTGGATGCTTGGGCAAAAAGTAAACAGTCAAATGTTAATCAGCCCGGTAAGTTTAAATGAACAAGTATTAGGTATTTCGGTACAAAGCGGAGTCTCTGTTAAAAATAAAGATAATTTTCCAGCTTTTGTTTCTTCAGCAAAACGCGAAACCCAAGCAAGTTATGATAAATTTAATTTATCTATTCCCAAGCTTAAAATTGATAATTTGGATGTTTTGGTTGATACAAACGATTTATCCCAAGGCTTAGCCCATCTTCCCGGGTCTGCTTTGCCTGGTGAGAAAGGCAATGTATTTATTTCTGGTCATTCTGCCCTAAGTCCTATTTTTGCGCTAAAAACCGCTGCTTTTTCTAAATTGCCTGATTTAAAAAAGGGAGATCAAATAATTGTTGAAACTTCTTTTTCAAAATTTGTTTATCAAGTGACTGATTTTAAAATAGTCGATCCTGCAGATTTATCCGTATTGGTGTCACCAGAAACTCAGGGTAGATATATTTCTTTGATGACTTGTGTGCCTCCCGGGCTAAATTTTAAGAGGTTAGTGGTCTTGGGCAAGATGATATGAAATATTTAGGGATAGATTTTGGTTTAAGAAGGATTGGTTTGGCTATATCAGAAGGTGAACTTGCTTCTCCCTGGCAGATTTTGGAAGTTAAAAATTTCTCTGATGGGGTAGAAAAAATTTCAAAAATAATCAAGGATAATAATTTTGAAAAAATAGTTATTGGTTTGCCCGAGGGTAAAATGGGTAAAAATGTTAAAGGGTTTATTAGGGCTTTAAACAAACACGGGATTACTGTAGAAACTTCTGATGAAACATTGTCTTCAAATAAAGCCAAAGGGGTTATGGTCAGGCAAGGTGTTCCTAAAAATAAGCGCCGTTTTGAAGATGCTTATTCTGCAGCAGAAATCTTACAACAGTTTTTAGACAATGCATAAGCAGCTCGTTGCAGTACAAAAAAGTGCTCGAACGGTAGAAACTTTCTCGCTTGTGTTTGTTTTGTGGTCAATGTAAACTTAGTCATTAAGATTAAGCAGCGCAAAACTGCACAACACTTTTTGTTTACTTGCAACTTCGCTGCTTTTTAGAAATGAAGAAACTATTTAGCCTAATTGTTATTTTAATTGCAGTAATTTTTTTGGCAAAAGGGTGGTGGGATAGTCAATTTACTGCAGTTTCTTCTGATAAATCTACCCAAGTTTTTGTAATTGCAAAAGGAGCAGGGGTGTCTGATATCGCCAAAAAGCTCAAAGAAGACAACCTAATTAAATCAGAGTTGGCATTTAAGGTTTATGTTAAACAAAATAATTTAGCAAATAAACTTCAGGCAGGTTCATATAAGCTTTCTCCTTCCATGCCGGTTCCAGAAATAATTAAGGTGTTGCAGTCTGGCAGCGAAGATAGCTGGGTTACTTTAATAGAAGGTTGGCGCGTAGAGGAGATGGCAGATAAGCTAAGTCAACAGCTTAAAATAGATAAGAAAGAATTTGTGAAAAATGCTAAAGAGGGTTATATGTTTCCTGATACCTATCTTTTTCCAAAGGAAGCAACTGTTGAATATGTAGTTGATACTTTAAGGAAAACTTTTGATAAACGTTTTACAGAAGATTTAAAATCAAAAATCCGGGCTCAAGGTTTAACTGAAACCCAAGGAGTGATTTTAGCCTCAATTGTGGAACGGGAAGGCAGGTCTGATAAGGTAAGGACAGAAATAGCAGGTATTTTATTCAAAAGATTTAAAATTGGGATGGCTCTTAACGCTGATGCCACAGTGCAATATGCTTTGGGGTTTCAGAAAGGGGAAAATAGTTGGTGGAAAAGAAACTTAACTTTAGATGATCTGAAGTTTGATTCTGTTTATAATACTTATCTTCATGCAGGTTTGCCTCCTGCCCCAATTTGTAATCCTAGCACTTCATCTCTGCAGGCTGTAGCTAATGCTGATTCTTCTACACCTTATCTTTATTATTACCATGATTCAAAAGGTAACTCATATTATGCTAAAACCCTGGAAGAGCACAATAGGAATGCGGCAAACTACCCCTGATGAAAAAACATTTTACAGCTACAGCATATATTGCTGCCAAGATTAATAAAGAGTATAAAGTTTTGCTTCATAAACATAAAAAACATGGGTTTTGGTTAGGGATTGGGGGGCATATTGAAAAAGATGAAAATCCAGTTGAGGCAGTCCTAAGAGAGGTCAAAGAAGAAGCTAATTTAGAAATTGTTTTGCTGACAGATAAACTGCTGAAAATAGAAGATGTTAAGGAGTTAGTTTGCCCAGCAGCAATTTTGGAAGAACAACTTTCTGCCATTAAAAATGAGCCAGCCCACAAACACATAGATTTATACTCTTTATTAATCTTG
>JAMCTD010000032.1 GCA_023380995.1 Patescibacteria group bacterium | reverse complement strand
TGGATATATTGGTTTTGGCAAAATGTCCGCTTCCTACCGAGCCTAAATGGGCATAAGCTTCCGGCTTAGCAGCTGCCTTAAAAATTGGCTCTGCTCTCTTAAAATCCTCCAAAGACCCTCCTGCCATAATACATGCCCCACCCCTTGCGCCTTCTATCCCACCGGAAGTACCTGCATCCATAAAATGGATACCTTTTTGGGAAAGCATTTCATTTCTCCTTAAGGTATCCTTATAAAAAGAATTACCGCCATCAATTACCAAATCCTCTTTGCTCAGCTTTTCTGTAAGCTGGCTTAAAACTGCATCAATGGCTCCACCTGCAGAAATCATTAACCAAATTACTCTGGGAGTTTCCAGTTTTTCAATTAGCTCATTTAAACTCTCTACTATGGTCAAATTTTCTGATCCAGTTTTTATCTCTTTTACTTCTTCCTTTAATTCTTCCCTGGGCTCGGGAGACCTGTTCCATGCCACCACTTCTATTCCTTGTTCTAAAAGACGAAGCACCATATTTTTCCCCATCCTGCCCAAACCAATATATCCAATTTTCATAATGTTACTTTACTAAGCTATCTGTAAACTGTCAACACTTTGTATTAATTTGTCATAAATTACTTTATTTGATACTAATGCATAAGAATTCCAAATTGACCACTTGTTGCCTTTCCAATCACTAACTTTTCCACCTGCTTCTTGTACTATTAACATGCCTGCTGCCAAATCCCATGGTTTATCACCATAACTAGCAAATTTCTCAACTCCTCCACAAGCAACTAGGCAATACTCTAAACAGGAAGAACCCAAGCGCCTCAGAGTAAAAGCAGAGCTTAATTTTTCAGTTACTTGTGTGTATTTTAAATCAGCCTTAACACCTATTCCTTGATTTATAATTACAATTGCTCCCTCAGTCCTCGTGGAAACATTAATTTGGTTACCATTTAGATATGCGCCTTTTCCTTTTTCAGCGTAAAAAAGCTCATTAGATAATGGATTAAAGGTAACACCTAAAACAACAGTATCATCTTTTACCAAAGCAACTGAAGTTGAAAAGAATGGTATATTTCTTGAGAAATTTGTAGTTCCGTCTAAAGGATCAATTACCCAAAAAGTTTTATCTACATTCCCTATTTTGCCGCTCTCCTCTGCAAGAATCGGATAATCAGATGATGTTTGCAACATCTCAATTATAGTTTTCTCTGCAGCTTTATCAATTTGAGTAACAATACTTTTAATATTCTCTTTAATTAGAATTTCCAGTGTTTTCCCGTAACCGTCCTTAATTATTTGCCCTGCTTTTTTAATTGCATTAATAGCTAAATTTAATTCATCAGATTGCTGCATAAGCACATTATATCTTATATAAGTTATAATCAGAATATGGTTAAATTAATTGTTTTGGATGTGGATGGAGTAATTGTAGGACATAAACCTGGAATTAATTTTCCCTATCCTAACCAAAAAGTTATTGAGACATTAAAAGCTGTCTGCCAAAAAGGCATTCCTGTTGATGGAGCAGCAGATGGTACTTGTGGTGAAGCTGTTGGACTTGGAGACATAGTTGGACCGGGTGTGGCTGTTTGAGCCATAACTACACCAATTGTTAGTCCAAAAGCAGCAAGCAAAGTACCTAAGGCAATAATAGTTTTTTGAACCATTTTTTTATTTTACCTCCTTTTAAAATAAATCTCTTTTTCAATACTACAAGTCTACGACTCTAAATTTAGGAATGAATAAAGATTTAGTAAGAGATAAGTGATAGATTTTAAATCAGTTGATCTTTAACATTATTAGTGATAAGTTTAATGAAGTTAATATGTACTTAGTATTTGATATTGGCGGGACAAACATGAGAATTGCTGTTTCTTTAGATAGCAAAACCATTAAGGAGTCTAAAATCATTCCCACTCCAACTGACTTTACTTTAGGCATCCAAGCTTTAAAAAAAGCTGCTGATGAACTTTCCGGTGGTGAGAATATCGAGGGTGTAGCAGGAGGAATAGCCATAATTTTAAATAAAGATAAAACTATGGCAGTCAGAAGCACTCATATGAAAGATTGGATCAATAAGCCTCTAAAAAATGAACTGGAAAAAACTTTCCAAGCTCCAGTTTTTCTTGAAAACGACGCCAAAATAGAAGGACTGGGAGAAGCAAATAGAGGTGCCGGTATGGGAAAAAGTATTGTAGCTTACATAAGTATTGGCACAGGGATTGGCGGAGCAAGGGTAGTAGACAATCATCTGGATAAGAACGCCGTGGGTGGTGTTGAGCCTGCTCATCAAATAATAGTGCCTGACGGAAATTCATGCGAGTGCGGAGGCAAAGGGCATTTGGAAGCGTATGTAGCCGGGACATATTTGGAAAGGATATATCACCAAAAAGGAGAAACCATAACTGATCCGGCAATTTGGGATGAAGTCTCAAAATATTTGGCAATAGGGTTAACTAATGTTACTGTCCATTGGTCACCGGATATTTTAGTTTTAGGTGGCAGCGTTTCCCAAAGCCTACCTTTAGAAAGGGTAAAAAACCACCTAAAGCAATTTTTAACAATTTATCCCCAACCTCCACAACTCGTTAGAGGCACACTTGGCGATGACGCAGGTTTATATGGTGCCTTAGAACTCCTTAAATAACTTTTGTTTCTATTCTTTATCCACGCCGGAAAGCTTATGTTTCAACTCGCTTACTACTTTCTCAGCTGAATCCCTTCCACCCAGTCCAAAGGCTAAACCGCCAGCTACAGCTACCATGCCTACTGTTCCTATAAGTAAAATTCTCATCATATCTGCTGACACACCCAATTGGCTTAAGACTAGCAAAACTACAAAGAGAATGAATCCATATTTTGAAGCAAAGCCCAAAATATTGCACGAAGCACTCCCACAAGCTTTACAAGCTTTCTTAACTATCTCTGATACCAAATTGGCAAATACGATTCCAACATAACCAATCGCAATAGCCATAAAAAAGTTTGGGATATAAGCCAGGAACTGGTTTAGAGCTAAAGCAATCTTGGGCAAACCCCAAACTTGAGCTACCGGAACCAGGAACAAAATTACTACCAGCCAACGGACTAATTCCGCTACAATTTTTGGCCAGGATTTTCCCACAGCATGATTTTCAGATTTTACCTTGCTTAACCACTTACTTACACCTCCAAATAAATCCTCAATTTTTAAAAATACCAAAAATCTTAAAATCAGTTCTTTTAAAATAACTGCAACAATAAGACCTAGCAAAAGTAATGTTAAACCTGTTAGGAATTGTGGCAGGAAATTACCAAGGCCATTGAAGGAATTTACAGAAACCACTGAAGACGTTACTCCTCTTGGTTGCATAATTAATCACCTCCTTTAACCTATCATAGTCATAGGGGCAGATCTTATGTCAAGATACAATCATTTTTAACTGGATTGTATCAAGTACCATGCAGTAAAGCGGAAAATGGTAAAATGTAGATGGTTTGCGCCTGTAGCTTAATGGATAGAGCACCTCGCTTCGGACGAGGCGGTTGGGGGTTCGACTCCCTCCAGGCGCACAACTTACATATTTACCTATCCGAAACAAATTCTGCTATTTCCTTGTTCATAAAAATTAAGGCATGAGCAATCGAAGGAACATGACCAACCATTGGTATTTTTATATTTCTGGCCCCTTCCATTACACAAGTTTGAGGAGGAACTTGCAGGTCAAACCAAGGCCTCATTGTCATAAATTTTTTTCTATCAGCGTTAGTTAACCTACTTAGATTGCCTTCACAAGCTTGTACAGAATCACAATATAACCTATTCCTCACAGCAGCCATCTTAAATAATGGATCAAATCTGCTGCCCCAACCTCTCAACCGGCCACAAACAAAAACAAATTTATTAACATAAGGATTTATTTCAGGATAAGTATTAACTACTAAACTGGGGCTCGAGCTTGTAGCAACAACTGCAATTGGACTACCTTCTTCTTGAGCAAGATTAGATATAAAATTTTTAAAACCTTGCTCTATAAAACTAATACTTGTATCTTTTCTTGCCCATTGGGCTCTATATATAAGCACTTCCATCGAAGGGTATCTATTTCCAATAAAGTTCTCAACTAGGGTAATATGATCACGGATACCAGGAACGATAACCATACGATGTTCTTTATTCATGCTGGCAATTTTAGCATGTTTAGCAGTAAGTCTTACCAATTTAATTCCTTTTTCTGCTGAAATTAGATTTTAGCAAGTATAAAATTATGCTATGCCTATAACAAATCCTCAAACCGAGGATGATCAAAAACATAAAGATGCTGTGTCAGAAGATATTAAAACAGGTGAAGAATCTATTAGCGGTTCTACACCAAATCCAGAGAGTGATGATAATGCCTTAGATGCTGCACATGAGGCAGGATTATATGAAGACCAGGATGAAGAACATCCAGGAGAACTGGGAATTGATGAAGAAATCCACAAAGATGAGTTAGAGCACCAGAAAAAAGATTAAACGTGCTATAATTAATTTTATGAAAACCTACACTTACCGCATTATTATTGAACCTGATGGAAAAGGATTCCATGGTTCTGTTCCCCTTTTAAAAGGGGTCCACACAAGTGGAAAAACCATAGAAGAAACCAAAGAAAATCTACAGGATGCTGTTCAATGTCACTTAGAAGGCCTATTAAAAGATAATATTACTCCTCCTAAACAAAGCGATGCTATGGAAAGTATTCAAACCTTCAGTATTAATGCCTAGACTTCCAGTTATAAAAGCTAAACAACTTCTGAAGGTTTTAATATGACTGGGCTTTTCAAAACATCACCAGTCAGGTAGTCATATTCAACTGAAACATTCTGACGGAAGAAGAACCACAATTCCCTATCATCCAAGTCATGAAATAAGACCTGGAACACTTAAGGCTATTTTGGATGATATTGAAATAAACACGGATGAATTTATCAGGATATTAAAAAAATAATAAACAATCAAAGATGAATTAGAACACCAGGAAAAGGATTAACCGTTTAAATCAATTTTTCTGATTCTAATGTTTTTAGGAGTAACTTCCACAAGCTCACTATCATCAATATATTCTATGGCATTTTCCAAGCTCATTATTTTTGGAGTATTAAAATGCTCAGAAGTTCCCTCACCTGAAGACCTGTGATTTGTTTGTTGTTTTTCTTTGCAAACATTAATCCTAATATCATCTCCCCTTGAATTTGCTCCGATCACTTGTCCTTTATAAACATTTACTCCAGGGCCAACAAAAAGAGTTCCCCTGTCTTGTGCCCCTACCAAAGCATATAACTTGGTATTTCCTGATTCATGAACCACCAAAGACCCTTGAGCCCTTTCAAATTTACTGCCCGAATCTTCCCTGTATTCCAAAAATGAGCTGCTTAAAATTCCCAAACCTTTGGTATCTGTCATAAATTGGGACCTGTAACCAAAAAATTCTTTTGTAGCAACACAAAACAATAGGTAAACAACCCCATTTTCCGTATTCATATCCAAAAGCTCTGCATGCCTCAACCCCATTTTTTGCATAACTGTTCCTGAAAATTCCTCAGGCACCTCAATTGCCACTTTTTCAAAAGGCGTCATCAACTTGCCATTTACCATTTTTTCTATAACTTGAGGCTTACCCACCTGGAATTCGTATCCTTCCCGTCTTAACCTTTCAATTAAAATTGCCAGATGCAGTTCTCCTCTTCCGCTCACAATTAAATCACTTGATGGTCCATCCTCCACCTTCAAAGCCACATCAGCCTCAGCTGCTTTGTAAAGCCTTTCCCTAATTTGCCTGGCTGTTTTAAACTCACCTTCAAGCCCTGCAAGAGGAGAGGAATTAACCCCAAAATTCATCCTGACAGTAGACTGCTCAATATCCAAAACTGGCAGGGCAATGGGGTTTTGAGGATCTGCAATAGTTTCACCAATGGTAATGTCAGGAATTCCGGAAAGGGCCACAATATCACCTGCATGAGCTTCTTTTATATCAATTCTTTCCAATCCCTCAAATCCCATTAAAGCTGTGAGCCTGAATTTTTTAATTTGTCCGTCCCTGTTGATGTGAGCCACCTCTTGTCCTGCTCGTAAAATCCCGCTGTAAACCCTGCCTGTGGCAATCCTACCCTTAAAATTGTCATAAATTGTGTTCGTGATTAAGACCTGCAAGGGTTTGCTTATATCATCAGAGGGCGCGGGAATATGTTCTAAAATAGCATCAAAAACAGGTGAAATATCATCCATTTTGGACAAATCTGTTTCTAAACCTGCCTTGCCGTGTTTTCCGGAAGAATAAATGGTGGGAAAATAGGCAGTTTCTTCATCTGCCCCAAGCTCCAAAAATAAATCAAAGGTTTTGTTGATCACATAATTTATCCTGGCATCAGGTTTGTCAATTTTATTAATAACCACCACAATTTTATGTTTCATTTCCAAGGCTTTTTTCAAAACAAACCTGGTTTGTGGCATTGGGCCTTCCTTGGCATCTATTAACAATAAACAACCATCAGCCATTTTTAACACCCTTTCCACTTCCCCACCAAAATCAGCATGACCAGGAGTATCAATAATATTAATCTTGGTATCTTTCCAATTTACAGAAGCATTCTTGGAAAAAATTGTGATCCCTCTTTCTTTTTCCAAATCATTAGAATCCATGATCAATTCAGAGTTGTCTGTAAATTGCTTACCAAGCTTAGTTTTGGATTGACGGAGCAAGGCATCTACCAAAGTAGTTTTGCCGTGATCAACGTGCGCAATGATGGCTACATTCCTTATATTACTCATATTTATCCTCTCCCACCAAAAAACCCCGCCACAGCGGGGTAACAGCAGGTATGCATATCATACCACTTTGAGCCTAAAATAACAAACTGTATACTTCTTAAGTAAGCTTTCTAATTAAAGCACCAACAAACATTGTATAATTCTGAATTGCATCCTGGAAATTAGCTCTGTTGGCGGCAGACGTAAAATTTCTCAGAAATGCTCTGTATCCCTTGCCTGCCATATCACTTACAGCACGGATTGCTATTGCTGGAGTAGGTCTATCATGCTCCTGACAGGCTTGAATCACAGCATAAGATTCCATATCTACAATATCAGCTTGAGGGTAGTGTTCTTGCAAAAGCACCTTGTGCTTTCCCCTTATCAGAACTTTGGAAGAACAAAGGCCTACTCCGCCTATTACCGACACACCAACCTCAGGAGTAACGGATTTTGCCATCTCCAGCAAATACTTATTAACTTCCACAGGTTGATTAATATCCTGATAATCATCACGTCCAAATAAACGTTTTTCCATTATATTTTGTCCTATCACCCAAGAATAATCTTCCCACCGATCAGGAATAATAATAGTAGGAGGTTGAGCAGTAGAAATACTTCCTGCTGTACCTGTATCTATCACGAATTTAATTGATGGATAATTTTTTAACACTTCTTCCGTTGATCTTCTTGCTCTATTCATCCCCATTCCTGACACAAACAAAATAACATCCATATCCTCTACCCTGCCTTTATATAAATTTATATCACCTTTTACCGGCTCTTGTAGCGTACCTTTAATCAATTCACGCAAGGAATACACTTCCATTCCAAAACCCGCTGCTATTGCAACCCGTGGAGAAAACTGCTCTTTGGCCATAGGGGGATTATAAGAAAACTAATTATACTATGTCAATTATAGGGTGTGTGTTATAAAAAACCTTAAGTCATCTTTCTGATCAGGGGAGTTACAAGCAGAATGATTAGTAAATCCAATCCTCCGGGGATTATTAAATAAACAGAAGCCTGTTTAAAAAAGTTTACAGCAAATTCCAAGTTTAGCGTACTGATATAAGTCCAGACATTTTGTAACAAATTTGGACTTAAAAAATACAAGGGTACTAAAATTATTAAAGCCAGAGCTAAAACCAAAACAAGAAAACCAACCATGCCCTCCAAGTCTTTTTTGGAAGAAAACATGGTATTGCCAATTTCAAAAATTAAATATAAAACCAAGGCTGTCTGCCACCAGGGTGTAGCACCAAATTTAACAAAAAGAAAAATAGAGGATATTAAAATCAGGCCAAAAAGAACCGGAGCCACCCCTATAATAACCCTCCTAAATGGATCAGTTTTGCCAATTTGCACACTTCCCAACCTTACTCTCCCTTCTGCAACCTCAGGAATAACATTCATTTCCCCCACAGGCACAAACATTATTCCTGCAAATAAAAGGTGGGCTAACTCATGCAATATTGTCCCGGGCAAAAAAATGATTGCTAAAATTCTAACTACAGCATGATGGTTTTTAGTAACCCTAAAAATTATTTGAGCCAAACAATTAGTCAGCTTTTTTGATAAAAAGAAAAGCAAAAACAATTCTAAAAGAAAAAGAGTAAAATAAAGCATCAAAATTAGTATAACAAAACTAGAATTATGCCACCGCAAGATTCCATAACTGCCAAGGATGCTCAAACCTGATCATTTTTTCAAATATACCACCTGTAGGAATTGATTCTGAATGGTCTGTAACCTTAAGCAGCTCTTTTATTTTTGAGACAAAGTCAGGTCTCACTATATCAAGACCATGAAAGCTTCCTACACTTTTAGCTATAAAATCCCACAAAAGCCAAACGCCCCCGTTTTGATACCACCCTGGCTCTGATAAATTAATAAAGTTTCTCGGATCAAAAAAATCACTGTCATCTATGCTTTTAGTTAATATTTTAAAATAGCTCTCTCCGTTGAAATTTGCAAAATCAGCTCTAGGAGCATTCTCCAAAGCATTAGTTACCTGTTGGGCATTTAAAAATTGCTGGCCGAAATCTTTTATAGCTATATATTCACCGCAAAGAGCACCTACACAAGGAGCTTTACCAAAACGCCGGCTTTAAAGAAGCAATTCCGTTATCCATCAGGCTCTGGTATACATTAACAGCCTCTGTTATTTCATTCCGATGAAGGCTTAAGCCCAAAACATTTGCTGCCAAAAGAGATGCAGCATATATTCCCTGTAAATAAGTTACCACATCATGATCCGGGAATTTAAATGCATCTACAATTCCCCTTCTTGAACCCGGAGGAGTCACATAAGCACCTTCTTCTAAATGCCCTCTTATAAAACCTAGGGCTTTTTCTGCATGCATTTTCCTTGCTGATGTTAAAAACGCAGGATCCTCCTGCTTAAGCAATGCTGCTTTCATTAAGTAGAGGCAACTTGATTCATCCTCAGAATATTTATGAGGAGGATCACCCACTATTGATACTGTGGTTGGAATCTGGCCATTTTCAGCTTGCTGATTTTCAAAATTGGTTAAAATATTATCAGCTAAAAGAGGATTCTTAAGATACTTTGATTCTGAACTAAAATAGAAATCCCTAAACCACATATCAGGATAAAAATTAATGTTTGGTGTGAGAAAAACTTTTCCTCCAACTAGAAAAAGATTACTTGCTGCCATCCTTGCAGAATCAGAACCATCTCCCAAGCTCAATACTTCAGCTTTTATTGCTAAACTTTCTCTTGTTGGAAAAATTTCAGGGAAATTTGATAGTACCAGAACTTTCAAAGTATTTGGGATTGGCGGGTTATCCCCCAGGCTTCCAGCTATTAAAAAACCTGCAGTAGAAAAGGCGCCAAGCTTGCAAAAATTACGCCTTGTTAATTTTTCAGGCATTTACTATTTTTTTCATTATACTCTTTTAAAATAATTTTTATTTAGAATTTATATATTTTCAAATACGATTGGTATATAATTTAGCAGTTCGGGCCGGTAGCTCAGTTGGTAGAGCAAAGGACTCTTAATCCTTCGGTCGTGGGTTCGAGTCCCACCCGGCTCACAGATAGTAAAGTGGTATTATTAAACTCTCTTGCGGGAAGAAAAACTGTTTTCAATATAACTTTCAATTATTTTTAATGACTCTGTATATTCCCTCGATAAATCTTTTGCTTCAGCAAGTAAACTTTTAGCTTGCTTAAGATCATGAGTCTCTTCTAATTTGCTTCTGATTGCTGCCAGCTTTTCCTGGAAAATTTTTCTTGAAAGTTCAATTAAATCCACTGACTCACGGATGTCTGCAATTGCTAGCATTGCTTCTGGGTCAGGGGAAATAGGCTCATTCATGGATTTTGAAACAAAAATGTTAATAATTTATTTTAATGAGCATAATTAAGAAAAAAATTAGAATAATGTAAGAATTTGGTAAGAACCCTTAAGAAAATAAAAAGCCAGGTCTAATAACTTAAATGCTTAAAAACCTGGCTTTATAATAATACAAACTACATAGATGCACCAAGTGCGTGCTTAACTTCATCAGAGTCATTAAAAGTTTTATCCGGCAGTTTATCCATAAACCATTTCTTATCATCCTGAGACACATCAGACATATCTTCACAAGCTTCTACCAAATCCTGTTTAGAAGCAGGATAACTGACATGGTTTAGGTGATCCGCCATTTCTTTGGATCTCTGATTAAGATTTGTTGCTCCATCCACTTATCATCACCTCCTTTGCTTATTAATTAAAACATTAATTTGTAAGAAGAATAATAAAATTGAGTGAAGAACAATTAAGAAAAAATCCTAGAATTTTTATTTAGAAAGATTAGCTGCTGGTCAAAGGAGGCTTGTGTCCATTGTTGGAGGATTTTAACGCCCCGCTTTTTTTCAAAGTATCCAGCTCCTGTTGAATACCTTTCATCTGCTCAATAACATGGATTAAAACTTTATGGGTCTTCTCATCCTCGTCTGCATCTTCCTGAATATCCTCAATATCCTCTTCCACCTCCTCCAAACTCTCTGTATTCCTGTTAACGGTCATTTGGATAAAAATAGACAAATATATAGCTTCCAAAGAAACAGCTGTGGTTAAAATTAACAAAAGATAATCTGTTGTAATACCAAATATCCTCAGGAGAAAAACTCCTGCAAAGAACATAGTATGAACAATCAAGGATGCCGGGGTTCCCACCCAATCGGTAATCTTAAAGGAGATTGTTTCTAATCTGGCTAATTTTCGGGTTCCCATAATGTACTCCTTTCCCAACAAAAAAATCCCTAACCTGCTTATTTCATGTTTGGTCTTAGAGATTTCAAGTTAAGTGTCTCACTTGGTAACGGAAGCTGTCAACCCCCCAAAAAAAGGAAGCAAATTATGGGGTATTAATTAGATAATTGGCTGATTTTTTCCAACAAAGGCTCAATCTTTTTTAAGTAAACGGTGTTGTACTTAGGAAAGTACAGGAAAATAGCAGGCGCATCTTCAAGCAAAGTTTTTTGGAAGTCAAAATATTTGGCCTGTCTTTCACTTTCAGTAATAATCTTCCTGCCATCTTCCAGATCCTTATCCACCCTTTTGGAATCATATTTGGTTAAATTGGTCTTTGTTTGGGTTGCATGCCATAAAGAATATTGGTCCGGATCAACAGGGATGCTTTGAGTTATCAAAAGGGCTTGGAAGTTTTGAGGAATACCTGACTCCACCCTAAGTTTTGCATCAAACCCCAGCTGCTTCCAGGAAGCTACCACGGCTTTTCCTACTTCTTCTAAATTAGGTATTGCTGTAAGTATAAGTTCTGAATATAGCTTATCATCAGGAATTTGGGATTTTGCCCTTTCCAAAGCTGCTTGTGCTTCTTTAGGATTAGCCAGATATTTTTTGGAATCGCTGTTGTAAGCCCAAAGATAAGGAGGGTATGGATTATTAGCACTTTCTTCATCTTTAATCTCCGGTGTTGCAAATGATAAAGCCTGGCGCAGCGAGCGGTTTCTTAAATTAAAATCCTGTGTTTGAAACAAAAGTGTCACAATTTTTGAGTAATCAGTCTTCTGTTTAATACCCACTAACGGTACTGAAGAAAACGGTCCTATGTTATTCAAACCTAATAAAACCTGCACTTCACCTAAATTAAATCCGGTTACAGCAACCTTTTCACTGGGATAGAAACGTATAGATATATCAGGCAGTTTAGGATCATTAGGCTGCAGTGTGATTTTTGCAATAAAGATCCTGCTTTTATCAATACAAGGATGCGGAGAGAAAAAGAAGAGAAAACGGCAGGTAGCTATTTTATATGTTCCCAGTCCTAAAAGTGTTCCTTTTTTAAAGATAGGTTTCATTAAAACTGAAGGAAGCGGGGAGTAGGATTCCTTAAGGCTAAACTCTATTGTCCGATCGTCAGGAAAAGAAACACTGGTGTTTGGGATACTAAATTCTAAATCAGAAGCTTTTACTTTACTATTATCAGCCCATTTTAAGTTATCTTTTAATTTAAATTGAAATTTCGTAGCATCATTGTTAACATCCCACCCAGTCACCAATAAAGGCTTTATTCTACCGTCACTGCTTGCTTCCACCAAAGGAACAGAAATAAGTTTTGTTACCTCAGAGGGTAAATCGTGCTCCTGGTAAGTCCCTACTAAACCAATCTTTATGACATTCTTTGGATGAAAAATATTAAAGATGAGCTGGAAAATAACTACGAGTATTACTAAAACCAAAATCCCTAAAACTAACTTTTTATTCCTTTTTAAATACTGCCACAAGATCAACGCGGATAATCTCAGAGATTTTAAATTCATATAAAAATACTAAAACATTAAGCCTATCAGAGAGGAAATTATGAATGCCAGCGACAATCCGATAGTGGCATAAAAAAGCAGCTTCTCAGCTCCCCTTTTGGTGCGGTAAAAAGACATATCTCCTCCTCCACCAAAACTTGAGCCCAAACCTGAACCTTTTTGTTGTAATATGATTGTTATAATCACCAAAATACCCAAAATAATCTGGATAATGGAAATTGCTGATTTCATCCTTCAGCCATTATACATCATTTGAAGAAAGGGAAGAAGTTTTTATTTTAATGGCAAAGCCATTGCAGCAGGTGAGTTATAAAGCCTATTAAAAAAGAAGCTGCAATTGCCACTAAAAAAGCAGACAGCTCAAAGGTGGGAATCTCAAAACCATTATAGTTTAAGCCTGAAAAAGTATAGGGTATCAGGGCAAAGTCAGACAATTCATAATTTCCTCTCTGATAGGCTAAAACATTGGTAATCCAGGCAAAAAGACCCAGGGTTAAAAGATTCAGCGGTAAAAATAAAATCCTAAGAAGGGGTACTAAAAGGAAATTAATCAGCATAAAAGCTATAGCTCCAATCAGTAAACTTTTTATTCCACCTGTATAAGTTAAACCTGGAATAATTCTGGTGGTAGCCCAAAGGGACACCAGGTTTATCAAAAAATATCTGAGCAGCGTTTTCATCGATCTTTAATATATTGTACAACATCACCTTTAAAACCCTAAAACAGCTCTTCTGTGTAACTTTTTATGATAGCTTATGGCAAATCTGTGGGCTTCATCACGCAGCTTTTGCAGCATCTTTAAAGAAGAACTTCTTCTGGAAAGCTTTACAACTTCACCTTCTGGTGGGTATAACCATTCCATCCTCTTTGCCAAACCATAAATTGGTAAATGGAAGTTAGCAGTAAGTAGTATGGACTCAACCCCACGCACCTGTCCCCTTCCTCCATCAATAATGATTAAATCAGGCAAAGGCCACTCTTTGTGATTTAATCTTCTTCTCATCATCTCTTTGTGCATCCCTACATCATTTGGTTTACCGGTTATCCTGATCTTAAATTTCCTGTACTGGCTTTTATCAATTTCACCATTTGTTAAAACCACCATGGAACCTGTAGACTCTTTACCCTGGATATTGGAAATATCATAAGCTTCAATCCTTTCAGGTATCTTTTTTAAATTTAAATCCTTTTGCAAACTTTCTAAAGCAAGTTGCCTTTCATCTTCCAAAAAATTAGGATTTTCCAAATAAAGCTGCGCCCTGTTGGTTTGAGTCATATAGCTTATTCCTTCTAAAATCCTTTTTATTTTGGCAGCTTCTTCAAACTTTTGCTGGTTTGATGCCTGCATCATTTCAGAAGTTAAAACATCAGTCAACTCGCTTACTTTCCCATCCATAAACTTGGAAAACCTGCTTAAGATTTTGTTGTAATCTTTTTTGGAGATAATTCCTGCACAAGCCCCGGGACACAAACCAATATGGTAATAAAAGCACATCCTGCTCCTATATCCTGGTCCCGAACACCAGGGAAATACCCTTCTTAAAGACTTTAAGGTATTTTTTACAGTCCTGCTTGAAGGAAAAGGACCCCAATATTTTTTAACTTCATTTAGCTCTTTTTTCCTTAAGGTTACGATTTTTGGAAAATCCTCTTTTGTCAAACCAATATAAAGATAGCTTTTATCATCTGTCAGCCTGATATTAAAAGGGGGGAGATATTTTTTAATTAAGTTTGCTTCTAAAATCAAAGCCTCAAGTTCAGATTGAACAATAACAGTATCCACATCTGCTATTTGCTCAACCAGCATGGCAGTCTTAGGAATTTGAGCACCTGAAAAGTATGATGAGACACGATGATATAGATCAATTGCCTTACCCACGTATAAAACATCATCTGTGCTATTTTTAAAAATATAGACACCAGGCTGATGCGGAATTTTCGACTTCTCAAAAGTAGAGGGAATCACAGCTTGCGTATTATACTAATTTTGTGCCTATTTTCCAACCTTCTTTTTAGCTTTTTTGGAAGAAACCGGAGGTTTTTCCTCCTTTGCGCTTTCAACTATGCGTTTTTTCTTTTTTGAGAAGTAAACATGGGCTCCTAAAACACTCAAATAAACCAGGATCATAAGACCTATTACTGCACCAATCAACAGCGGTATTGTCTGAAATAACAAAAACGGTTTAATGACAACATCTCTGGTAAATTTCTGACCGCCTACTAAAACTGTAATCTGATCAGCATAAGAGTCAAATAGAGATTTAGTGCGGGTATTAAAATTAAATTCTGCGCTGCCAAAGGCCGGTATTAACCCTATATTTTGATTGCCTCCATTAAGTATGGACAGCTGGCTGGCATTTATCCCCAATAAAGCAGAAGTATACAAAGCATTGCCTGTATTGGAAATTTTGACACGCACTACATTGGGAAAACCTGCAAAAATAGTGTCCGGAGCATTAATTTGAACATCAATTTGAGGTTTTCCCAGAAAATCGTTCTCAGCTAAAGAAACCTTGACATCATTTGAATCTACTCCTGAATATTTGTATGATCCTGCAGGAATAGGCTCACTGGAAGAAGATCCTTTAATAGCAAAAACAAAATGATTAAGGTCTAACTTATTAAAATAATCCACTCCTCCTGTAGTATTTTCCCAGGTAGGGTCAACCATTACCCAACCCCTTGCATCATCCCAAAATTCCGGCCACGAGTGCAAAACATCCTTTGTCAACGAAAGAGGCCTAAGCTTGGTATTTGCACTATAAGCATATCCGTCTAACTCACGGCTTGGAATACCGGCAGCTCTGGCCATCGCAGAT
>JAMCTD010000031.1:2078-6742 GCA_023380995.1 Patescibacteria group bacterium | reverse complement strand
AGGTGGTATTCATATCACTGTGGCAAAATGGTTAACTCCAAACGGCAGATGGGTTAACGAGACCCAAGGCTTGGAGCCGGATGTTAAAGTTGAAGTAAATAAACAAAGCTCAAGCGGGCAAGATAGTGAGCCAAAAGAAGATGTAACTAAAGATCCTCAACTGGACAAAGCAATTGAATTACTCGATTAGCGGATTATATAATCTTAAAATATGGATTATTCAAAGCTACCAAGACCAAGTTTGAGCTCAATGATACTAGCAGTGATCTTAGGTGTGATAGTGGCTGTTGGTGTGTATCAGGCTCAACTTAGAGGTTTGATTCCTGCAATAAACGGGAACTTGCCTAAGCTGCCTGCTACAGAAACAAAAACCATTGTTTCAGAAGAAAATGCGGTTATTTCTGTAGTGGAGAAGACTTCTGCTTCTGTGGTGGCGATTGGCGCTACACAGCGTGTTTTTGATCCCTTTGATTCTTTTTCTATCCCTAAAAATCAAAATAACACCATTGGTACTGGGTTTGTAGTTTCAGATAAAGGGATTATTGTCACAAATAAACATGTGGTGTCAGATTCTGATGTTCATTACACAGTTGTCACGCGTGATGGCAAAAAGTTTGAAATTAAAAAGATCTACCGCGACCCCATACTTGATTTGGCAGTGGTTCAAATTGACGGTGAAAATATGCAGGCTTTGGAGTTAGGTGATTCTTCCAAACTGAAGGTGGGTCAAACAGTCGTTGCCATTGGTAATGCTTTGGGCAGGTTTACCAACACAGTTACAACCGGAGTAGTGTCAGGCTTGGGGAGGAAAGTTTCAGCAGGTGATCCATTTTCCGGTTCTGAAGAATCTTTGGATGATTTGATCCAAACAGATGCTGCCATTAATCCAGGTAATTCAGGGGGTCCATTGTTAAATTCAGCAGGGCAGGTGATTGGGGTTAATGTGGCCACAACAGAAGGCGCGCAAAATATAGGTTTTACCATTCCCATAAATTCAGTTAAGAAAATAGTTGATGAGTTTGTGCAAAAAGGTACAGTCTCAAGACCTTTCCTGGGAATCAGGTACAGGTTTGTTTCAAAAGATGTGGCAATCTTAAATGAAGTGCCACAAGGAGCTTATGTTCAGGAGGTGGTAGCAGATTCTTCTGCTCAAAAAGCAGGGATAAAAGTTGGGGATATTATCACCAAGGTGGATAATCAGACAGTGGATTCTGAATCAAAAATCTCTCAAGCTATCGCAAGTAAAAAAATAGGTGACAGTTTAAGCCTTACTGTTTGGAATGATGGTAAGGAAAGGTCATTGTCAGCTACTTTACAGGAGTTACCAAACCAATAAAATGCCAGCAGAAAAACCCACGTTTGAGGTTATTTTTAGAGATTTTAAGTTAATTCTAACATGTACATACCAAGGTGTAGGATGTGAACCTAAAGAAGCTCCTTGGAATAATGCGACAGATATAGGGGTTAGCGCTGCAGAAAGATTGCGTCAAGTAAAAGGATGGCAGAAAACGGCTCAAACCAGCGCAGGAACGCCCGAGAGTAAGTTGCCTTACAAGCTTCCACCCAGAAGTGAAAGATAAAATACCTCTCTTCTTCGTCTTTTATGGAAATTTTGCCCAGATGTGTTAAAATTAGCCTATAAAATTCATTTTCAAATTATATGAATAAAGAAAACGGTAAATTTGTGGACAAAATACCAACTTCTGAGCTTTTAGCATCCGGAGTCACTTATGCTGCAGTCATGGTTTCCAATCCAGTTGACGTGGATAAATTGCAAGAAGATCCGATAAGTGAGGTATTAGAAGAGCAGTTTCCTGAGGATGCGGCAGAAGTTATACAGCAACTGGAAGAAGAGTTTGGTAGGGAGACTTTACTAGGATTTGATTTATCTGAACCAGGTGATCCTGGTGAGCCAGATGATCCGGTCAGGATGTATTTGCGTGAGATAGGAAGATATCCGTTATTAAGTAGCGAGGATGAGCGACGTATGGGTAAAGTGATGGAACAAGCACAGCTTTTAAACAGGGCAAATCAGGATCTGCAAGAGGTATGGGTTTTTGCTCCTAGCCTTCTGGAGACAGCAGGAGCCGTGTATACCATTGGTATAAGAGACAACTTGGCACTGGTTCCATTTGTTGCCAAGCAGGCAGGTTTGCCTGAGTCAGTTCCAGCTGGAGAAATATTAACAGGAAATAAGTTTAGAAGTATAGTTGATGGTGTTGATGACTTGGGTTTACTTGGAGAAGTAGCTTCTAACTTAGAGATTCCAGTTGGTGAGGCTAGAAGCCGGTTGGGAGATTTGTCTGCAGCTCTTAGTATACTTCCTGAAGCTGCTATTAAAACTATAAGAAGTTGGGATAGTTCAGAGTTACCCAGTGAGGAAAGATTCCGCCAGGAAGTGCAAAACAGCGGGCCCTTGCCTTCATATCTTTTTGCAAAAGTTACCAGAGAAGCTGTGATTGTCCAACAACGTATGATTAAGTCTAATCTTCGCCTGGTTGTTAGTGTTGCGAAAAAATACCTAAATAGGGGCTTGCCTATACTGGATCTTATTCAGGAAGGTAATATTGGGTTAATACGGGCAACTGAGAAGTTTGATTACCGCAGGGGTTATAAGTTCTCTACTTATGCTACCTGGTGGATTAGGCAGGCAGTAACCAGGGCTATTGCTGATCAGTCTCGGACTATTAGGCTTCCTGTTCATATGGCAGAAGCTGTAAATAAACGCAGAGGCGTTAGTTACCGTTTGACGCAAGAATTAGGGCGTGAACCAACAATAGAAGAAATGGCAAAGGAAATGGGAACCACGCCTGGTAAAGAACTGGAAATACGGAAATATAGTCAGATACCTGTTTCGCTGGAAACCCCTGTAGGAGAAGATGGTGATACTACTATAGGCAATCTGATAGAAGATCAAGCGAATATACCCCCTGATAAGTTGGCTGAAAGACAGTTGATGAAGGAACGAGTTAGGGATGTCTTGGCGAATCTTACGAGCAGAGAGAGAAGGGTGATAATGCTTAGGTATGGGTTGGATGATGGTAGGCAAAAGACCTTGGAAGAGGTTGGGAGAGAATTTAGGGTAACTAGGGAAAGAATCAGGCAGATTGAGAGAAAAGCTCTTGGAAAATTAAGGCGTCCCAGTCAATCTAGAAAGCTAAAGGATTATCTGGATTAAAATTGGATTGTTAATATTCTTTGTTTGTAAGCCAAGTCTTTTTTAACTTCTACTCTTGCTTTTGGAAAATATTTTTGGCCTTCATTTGCTGCCAATTCTCCATGGGTATAATCAATTTCCCCAATGATTAATTTTGGTTTCCAGCCTTTATCTTGGATTTGTTTAAACAACTCCCTATAAAGCTCAAAACCATCCTCGCCTCCATCTAAAGCCACATGTGGCTCAAAATCTTTTACAGAAGAATCAAGGTAAGGAATTCTGGCTTTGGGAATATAGGGAAGATTGGTAACTATGATTAGGGTACAGGTTATAGGGGACAGGTTACAGTTAGAAAGCAGATTGCTTTGGATAAATTTGATTTGATTTTCAACCCTATGCAGTTTGGCATTTTCTTGGGCAATTTTTAAAGCTTTACTTGAAATATCAGTGGCAATAATTTTTACATCAGGGGTGTTTTTTGCAATTGATATGGCAATGTTGCCTGCTCCTGTGCCAAGGTCTAATACAGTAGTTGGTAGTTGGGTAATAGATTTTAATACTTCATCTACTAATAATTCTGTTTCAGGTCTGGGGATTAAAACATCAGGAGTAACTTTAAATTTTAGCTTATAAAACTCCACATAACCTTTTTGGTACTGAATTGGAATTGATTGATGATTGATGATTGATGATTGATGATTGATGATTTTTAAATCATTAAGATTGTTAGATCGCAAGCTTTGCTTATTCATTAATCGTTATTCTGACTATGAGTGGCAGCCTGAGTATTTTGAAGAGCTTCAACTACAGGTTCCAGATTGCCTTCCATAATACCTTCCAAATTATGCCAGGATTTATTTACGCGGTGGTCTGTGATCCTGTTTTGGGGAAAATTATAAGTCCTAATTTTTTCTGATCTTTCACCGGATCCCACTTGAGCAGCTCTTTGTTCATCTACTTTACCAATTTTTTCCTGTTGTTCCATTTCCCACAATTTAGACCTAAGCAAGCTTAGGGCATTTTCCCTGTTTTGCAGTTGTGACCTTTCTGTTTGGCAAGTAACAATAATCCCTGAAGGGACGTGAGTTAACCTTACGGCAGTAGACACTTTATTAACATTTTGTCCGCCAGCCCCGCCTGATCTGAAAGCCTCAAATTGAATATCAGAAGGATTAATAGACACCTGAGCTTCTGATACTTGGGGAAGCACAGCTACTGTGGCAGTTGAGGTATGGATTCTGCCTGATGATTCTGTAACGGGTACTCTTTGTACCCTGTGCACGCCGGATTCATACTTTAGCTGGTTATATGCACCCTTACCTGATATTTTGAGTACTATTTCCTTAATCTGTCCCAGCTTGCCTTCTGACCGGTCCAACTCTTCAATTTTCCAACTTTGTTTTTGAGCAAACCTTGTATACATGCGGGTTAAATCTCCTGCAAAAAGCCCTGCCTCATCTCCGCCTGCAGCGCTTCTGATTTCCAAAATAGCAATATTGGGATTGAC
>JAMCTD010000031.1:605-2068 GCA_023380995.1 Patescibacteria group bacterium | reverse complement strand
TACTTCTTTCGTCTATATCTGCTATTTCCGGATCTGTCAAAAGCGGTGTAAGTTCATCAATGCGCTTTTGGATTTGATCAATTTGTTCTTTTAAATAGTTGTTCATAGAAAGTTTACAGGGTACAGGTTTCAGGTTACAGATACGCGGAGCTACTGTCAACTGCCCTCTGTGGCTTGTAATCTAACCAGGGATTTGTTTGCGGGCTTGCAGCAATAAATCTTTTAAGGATGGGCGCTCTTTCTTTTTATCTTCAACTCTGGATTTTCTAGTTTCCAAAATTCTTTGTCTTTCTTCCTGCTTAACTTTGGAGTTTTCAGTTCTCTTTATAAATTTATCTACTTGGCCTAAAGTATCAATAAACTTTTGTTGGCCGGAAAAAAACGGATGACACTTGCTGCAAATTTCCACGCGGATTTGCGGGAGGGTTGATCCCGTAACGAATGTGCTGCCACAAGCACAAGTAACTGAGGCTTCTGGATGCCAGGTTGGATGTAAATTAGTTTTCATAGCGGGTATAGTATATCAGTTTTAAATTCAAAATTCAAAATGCAAAATTAAAAGTTTTTTGAAATTTTAGCTTATACTCTGTGGGCTTTGTGGAACCTATGGTGAGCCTCTTTGGATAATGTTCCCAAAAATGCTCCTATTGCAATAAGTAATGCTCCTACCAAAAAAGAGGAGGATATTTTTTCACCTAAGATTGTTACAGCTAAAATCGTAGCCATTAGAGGTTCAATATATTGGAAAAGGTCAGCAGTGCCAATTAGAGGTTCAATATATTGGAAAAGGTCAGCAGTGCCAATGCTTGTTCGGGATAAGCCCCATTCAAACAGGAAATAGGCAGATATAGACGAAAGAAGTACCATAAAGATAAGCCCTAATAACCCTAAAATAGTAACCTGGTTTATCCAGCTGGGATTTTGAAAATACTCAATAGCAGCCGGAATAAACATAGTTACAGTTCCAATCAAAAAAGCAATTGCTGTTACAACCAAAGAGGAATATTTACTTAAAATCTTTTTAGACAAAGTAGCACCTAATACCCAGGAAGTTGAGGCTAAAATTATAAAGATATTACCCAGTACCATTTGTGGGGAAATATTGCCTGCAATAATTTGAGGCAGTCCGATAATAATTAAAGCTCCTATGAGTCCTAAAGCTATTCCACCAAGATTAACAAGATAAACTTTTTCTTTTAAAAACCACCAGCCTAAAAGTATGGAGAGCATGGGAATGATTAAAGTTAAGATTGAGGCATCTATGGCAGTGGTCCGCTTGATTCCTTCAAAGAAAAAGGTGATGTTTAATGTGATAATTAAAACACCAATAGCAATTAATTTTGGAAGATCTACTTTTTCAATTTTAACTTTTTTTGTTTCTGCTAAGAAAAATGGAGCCAAAAGTAAGGAGGCAAAAGCAAACCTTAAAAAGGCTAAGCTCATTGGAGGAAATTCCTGCAGGG
>JAMCTD010000031.1:0-595 GCA_023380995.1 Patescibacteria group bacterium | reverse complement strand
ATATGGCGAAGCGCTAAAAGGATGGGTAATTTTTGCTACCACAAAATTAGCTCCCCAAATAAGGTGGGCAAGAATTAAGGCAAGGTAGGGTATAGGTTGTCTGATAATCTGTGAAGACATTGATTAATGATTGATAATTAGTATATCAATAATTTTGTCTAAAGGGCTAGTTTCCTGAGATTTACTTTTTAAATCTTTTAAGGTAGCAACGCCTTTACTTGCTTCATCAGGGCCAATGATAACCACATAAGGAATTCCTTTTTGATCAGCATATTTAAGCTGCTTTTCCAGTTTAGTTTCAGTATCCAGCCAAAGCTCGCAATTTATATTGCTTAAGCGCAAGAGGGAACTAATTTCCAAAGATTTATCTGCCAAATCAGGAGAAAATATTGTTACCAAGACTTTGGTTGTAGTTAAATCAGTTGGGAAAAGGCTTAATTGGTCCATTGCTTCAATGATTCGGTCAAAGCCAAATGCCATACCAACTGCAGGTATTTGTTTGCCTGCAAACATACCAATTAAATTATCATACCTGCCACCTCCAGCTACTGAACCTGCAGTATATCCTTCAATTTCCACCTCAAAAATCATACCG
>JAMCTD010000030.1 GCA_023380995.1 Patescibacteria group bacterium | reverse complement strand
CTGTAATTGATATTGAAAGTCCACGCTGGTGATAGCTTTGCATACCAATTGTTTGGGTATTTAAACTTAATACCAATTTTGTTATCTGTATATGTTTTCCAATTTGCAGTTTCATCTGGTACAGCTTGGGCAACAATAGTAGGCTGAGGAGTGTTTTGACTGGTAACAACAGGTTGTAATTGTTGAGGCTTACTCTTAATAGTTCCCAGATAGTAGGAGACACCCAATAAACCTAAAATAACCAGAACCCCAAACACTATTAGTATAGGAGCAAACCCTTGTTGTTTCATAATTTTTATATATCTAATGAATAGAAAAAGAGGCCATTATTTTTTCAAAAGTAGAATAATAATCTCTTATCTCTTCTTCTGATAGATCAGTCAGGCTATAATAAAAATAAATATCCCAAACCTTTCCGTTTCTTGGAAAAATAAAGTATTCGTGGTTTCCATTATATGTTTTTCCATCAGGGCCTTTCGTTTGATACCCAAAACCATGAATTTCTTGACCATCTATAGTTATTAATTTCTGCTTATCATTGAGTATTCCTATTTTTTTCTTCATTGCTTGTGCACATTCAATATCAGAAGTACAAGTATTGTTATTAGTTACTGCAACTTTTATATATACCTGGTTTGATTCATTTGCAAATAAACTTCTCTCAATTAAATTAACTTCATCTAGCTTTTTAGCTACTTCTTCACCAAGTTTCCCAAAACCACCACTAGAAATAAAGAATAATTTTGGATATTTGAAAGAATAATTATATTTTGTATTTTCATACGTTAACCAGTCTTCTGTCCCTGCATCTTGTCCTTCTTTATCTAAAAATTTAAAGGTGGAAAGAATTCGGTCAATGTCTTTTGTATAATCCCCTTTATCAGTTTTTTGATAAGCTGAGATTACATAAACTGCATTGCCAGAATTAATTAGCATAACGAAACCATAATTATTACCATTTTCACCAAAATAACCTTCCCTCCTAAATCCTTTCACCCCTTTAAAATCATTTTCTTTTGTACCTGCTTTACTGTTAATAGTAAGACCAAATGTATTTTTCTTATTTTCCCAACTAGACTGTCCATAAACTGAGATCCCTAATATATATGGATCATTACTATTATAAAAATACACATGATCCAAATTTGACTGAGATGCATCTATATCAGGTACTCCTGTTTGCCAATTATCAGGGTAATTTACTGCATAATAAGCAGTTTTGTATTCTTTCCAGGTAACTATTTCATCTGAAGACTTAGGAGAAGGACAGGGGCTAAATTCGCAGTTGGGGTCGGTTCTTCCTACAGAGGATCCATCCGGACATTGCTTAGCTTCCTGGGTACAAGCGCGAGGAGAATTTTTAGTAATTGGAGAAAAAATACTAGGCTTAAAATAATAAACCCCACTAATAACCACTCCTATGATTAATATTCCAATTAAAAATTGTAACGGAGCAAAACCTTTTTGTGACATTTAATTAAATTTTTTGATTACTGCTGGATACCAATTTCAATCCTTTAAGCCAATTTTCCCAAAGGTCAACCTCATCTTTGGAAAAAATATTATTGGGTGTTTCTTTTCTAATAACAAAGTAGTCTACAAAGTAACCATCAATCTTTATTGACTGTGGATTAAGGGCAAAAACCCCTCTTTTATCCGCCCAAATTCTAAATGTTGGAATATTATTCACAACCTTATCACTATAAACGCAACCACTTCCATCATCTTCCCAAGGACACAAACCATGCATCCTGGTATCCATTTTGACTGAATATCTAATTTTATCGACTGAAATACTTTGTTTCTGCTGATCTATCACAACATTTTCAGGTAAATCCATTACTAAATCCATATCTGTAGTATTAGGTATTTGCCGTCCTTGATTGTCTGATTTATATAAGTTTTTAATAATATAAAAGAAATTTCCGTTAGTAAGACTCAAATTTTGATCTGTAAATCTAAAGGCGGAAAGAATTTGATTAAATATTTCTTCAGCTTGCTGGCTTTCTAAAGCTGAATACTGATAACTAATTCCTGGAGAAGATGCATTTTTTGAAGGAATTACCCAAATTTCTCTAGAGTTTGGATCAAAAGCTGAACACATTGCACCAGTTGTCATAGAGGTAAATTTCTTCACAACTAAACCTTTTTTTGTCTCTTCACTTTCTACTTGCATACACTCATTCATCAAAGTACCATCCTTTTGCACAACTGTTAGTTTGATTGTTGGAGAACTAGAGGTAATAATCATTCCATCACTAGACCAGCCTGAAGGATATTTAAAACTCAAATCATTATTGCTATATGTTTTCCAGTTAGCAGTTTCATCTGATGATGATGCAGGTTTGGTACTTACAACTGGCAAAGGAGTTTGAGAAACAACCTGATTTTGAGTTTGAGGTTTAGCAACTTGGGATTTACCAAAAAAATATGCTCCACCAAGCAGACCTCCTACTATAACCACCCCAACTAGAATCAAAATCGGAGTAAATCCTCTTTGTTTATTAAGAAGTAAGAATTTATTCATTCACTATTTTCAGTTTATCATTTTTCTGCAATTGATGCAGAGGACGTTAAAAATTTCGAAGTTTTATGACTCAGGGGAAACACAAACTGAACCTGAGCGAACGATTAGTGAGTCGAAGGTGAATTTGTGAGGGGTAAAATCCCCGAGGAGTAAAACAAGAAATTTAGTCCGAACATCACTTGCAGAGAGTTTTGCGACACTTTTGCGGCCAAAAGTGTCAAAGAAATAATTTATCTGTTAAATCCACCCCGGCCACCTCCGCCGCGGTTCCTATCAAATCCTCCACCAGAAGAGCTTCTGGAAGACCCGCCTCTGTTAAATCCACTGCTGCGTCTTTCTCCTCCACCAAACCCCCGCCTTTCGCCACCCTCAAACCTAGGACGGTCACCAAAACCGCTTCTAGGCCTGTCACCAAATGGCCTTCTTTCACCACCACCCCGATTAAACCCACCTGATCTTGGCCTAAATCCTCCTGAGGGCCTACCTTCTGATTCTGGTTTAATATCTGCCCCAAAAAGCATTGATAAACCAATTTTCCCTTCAGGTGTAACATCAGTAACTCTAACTTTAACTTCCTGTCCTTCAGAAACTACATCTTCCGCTCTTTCTACGTGACCCGGAGCCATTTGGGAAATATGAACCAGACCGTCTTTCCCCGGTAAAATATTTACAAAAGCTCCAAAAGCAGCCAACCTCACAACTTTACCTGTAAATTCTTCCCCAACTGTCACTTGTTTAAATTGTCCTTCAATTGATTCCAAAGCAGCCTTAATTGCATCAGGATTAGTTGCTGAAACCATCACTGTTCCATCATCTTCAATATCAATTTGAGCCCCTGTTTTGGCAATAATTCCATTAATGTTTTTGCCTCCCGGTCCAATCAATGCCCCAATATCCTCAGGCTTAATATGAATAATTTCCACCCTTGGTGCATGGGGAGACATTTCTCCTGGAGCAGGAATAGCTTTATTCATTTCTCCCAATATAAACTCACGGGCAGCCTTACCTTGTTTTAATGCTTCCTCCACTACTTCAAAACTGATTCCCTCAAGTTTTGTATCCATTTGAATAGCTGTAATACCATTTTTGGTGCCTGCCACTTTAAAATCCATCTCACCGTAAAAATCCTCTACTGCCCGCATGTCAGTAATAACTTGGATTTTTTTACCATCTGAAAGAAGTCCTAAAGCTATGCCTGCCACTGGCTCAATTGGCACACCGGCATCAAAAAGAGCCAAAGATGAAGCACAAATAGCTGCCTGTGAAGTAGAAGCATTTGCTCCCAACACTTCAGAAACAATCCTGATAGCATAAGGAAATTGATCTTCTTTGGGTATAACAGGCTCCAGCGCTTTTTCACCTAAAGCTCCGTGACCAATATCCCTGCGTGAGGGAGCCATAATTCTTTTAACTTCACCTGTTGAGAAAGGATTAATACTCATGTTGTAATAGTGCATAAAGCGCTTAATTCTTTCCCCTTCCATTCCTTCAATGGTCTGACCTAAAGAAGGAGCACCTAAAGTAACTACAGACAATATTTGGGAATCACCCCTGGAAAAAAGGGCTGAGCTGTGTGTGCGCGGTAATATTCCTACCTCAATCTCAATTGGTCTAACCTCATCCATTTTCCTACCGTCAACTCTTTTACCCTGTGTCAAAACCAGGTCATGCATTATTTCTTTAGCAACTTTATCAAACACCCCTCCAATAATTAAGGGAGTTAAAACTTCTGTGTATTTAGTAACCAATTCATCTTTGATAGCATCTGCCATTGAATCATGCCAGGCAGTTTTTTCATCAAATAAGGCCTTTTCAATACGCTCCTTTGTAACCTGCTTAACTTCTTTAAGCAAAGC
>JAMCTD010000029.1 GCA_023380995.1 Patescibacteria group bacterium | reverse complement strand
CTGTGAGCTGATTCACGCACCTGCCCTACTGAACCGGCTACTCCGGTTAAATCAGACGTTTCCAAGACCTGTATGGAATCCACAATCACTAAGCCTGGTCTTGCCTGTGTAATCGCCTCAGAAATTAAATCCACGTCAACCTCGTTTAAAACAGCCAGTGAAACACCTTGCTTAATCCTGTCTACCCTGATCTTAATCTGTTGGGCTGATTCTTCCCCAGCTACATAAAGACAAGGGTTTAGGGCATAGCCACTAGGGTTTAGTTTATCTTCTTTTACCCCTTTGTTTTTCCCTAAACCCCAAACCCTAGACCCTATACCTTGGTTTAAAGCTAGTTGTGTCAGCAACGTACTCTTCCCTATTCCCGGATCTCCTGAGACCAAAACTAAAGATCCAGCCACAATCCCCCCTCCTAAGCAACGGTCAAATTCCCCTAAACCAGTGCTGATCCTTTTATAATCTGTTTTCTGCACTGCTGACAAATTGATTATTTCTGTTTTTTTAACTGTACCCTGTACCCTATACCCTATACCCTGCTCTATTGTTTCCACAAAAGAATTCCAGGAATCACATTGAGGACATTTACCCAAATAAGTTGGAGAGTGATAACCACATTGTTGGCAAATATAAACTGAATGAGCCTTTGGCATAATATTCAATTAAAAATTCAAAGTTAAAAGTTAAAAGTTGTGGTAGTTGCCTTTGGCAACTTTACATTTTTAACTGCAATTTTGCATTTTGAACTACTTGTATATAAGTCCTGCTGTTGATGTTACAAATGGAGCCAAATTGATTCTGCGTCTTTGAGCATCTACACCATCTACCAAAAGAGTGACTGTCTTGCCTGCCTCATAAGTTGAACCAGGAGTCATCTTGGAAGCCGGCAAAAACCCTTCTACCCCATCTTCCAACTGCACAACTACTCCTGCCTCAGATACACTTACTACAGTAGCCTTAACTACCTCATCTGCAGGATAGTTTTTGGCTAATTTTTCAAAAGGATCCTCACTTAACTGTTTAATGGACAAATTTAACCTGCCTAATTCCTCATCCAGGCCTAAAACTAATACCTCAAGCTCCTGACCCACAGAATAAGCTTTTGATAAATCCGGAATTTTATCCCAAGAAGCATCAGAAATAAACACCAATCCTTCTGCTCCTGCCACATCCACCACCAATCCAAATGGCAAAATAGCCACAATTTTACCGGGAACCTTTTGATCCTTTTTAAAGCTGGAAAGTTTTTCTTTGACTTCAGGCGAGATTTGCCCTCTTTGGGAAAAGATCAGTTTATTATTGGCCTGATCAATTTCAATTACAGTAACTGTTAAGTCCTGGCCAATCAATTCTTCCATCCCTGCCCCTGACTTGCTCAAAAGTTCAAATCCAACCTGAGAATTTGGCAGGAAACCCCTGGCACCCATTACCTCCACAATCAATCCCCCCCTGTTAACCTCATTTACTTTGCCTTGCAGTTTACTTTTTTGGCTTTGAGCCATTTGGAATTTTGGCCAATTAATACCGTGGCCTTTAAAAGGAGTTGTGCTGATTTTATTTTGAGGGGAGGAAGATAACACTGTTTGGCCATATTCATTCTCCACCATATAAACAAAAGCCTTAAGCTTGCTGCCTATTTTTAAATCTTTTAATTGGGAATCTGGAATATCACGGGTGGAAATTACACCTTCTGATTTGCTGCCTAAATCCAGAGTTAGTTCTTTTTCAGTGATACCTACAATTTCACCCTCAACAGGTTGCCCACGGTGAAGCGTAATTAAGTGCTTTGATTGAGAAGCTAACAGCTCCTCCATTGTAGGATTTTTTGAAACGATTTTAGTTGTAGAATTCTTTGCCAAACATGGTCACCTGACTTTCTTAAGATTAGTTCAAAATTCAAAGTTAAAAATTATGGTTGTTTTCTACGAAAACTTTGAACTTTGCATTCTAAACTTTTAACTTATTTATCCCGGCAGTGAGGTATTTTCACATACCCTTGCGGATATATTATCGTCCCCGCTGAAGCGTTTGACTACTGAGTTCGGGATGGGATCAGGTCGGACCACTTCGCACAAACCACCGAGGTCTATAGTATAAAACATTGTGAAAAAACTATCAAGGCCTAAAATACGGCCTAATTTTAAATACCCGAAGCAATACCCGAATATCCACTGAGTTATCCACAATGACAAAAATTTGCTAATGAAAATTTTTTCAAATTTTTTATCAAAACTTGGAAAAATCTTCTTAAAAATCTTACCCTAGAGTTATTTTTTTCAGTGTTAAATTTTTAGGAAAAAACTTTGTACTTCTGGCAATAAATTTACCAATTTTCAGGGAAAATTTTAAGCTAAATTTATCTTTACTTTCAAAAAAATACAACCCAATTTTACTAGCAAAAGAGGAAAAGAATAACAGGTGTCAAAAAGTTTTCATACTTCCCTATTTGGATCTTTAAATTAACTTTTTTGAGAGTTAAAATATAAAATTTCAATTGCAATTAAGAGAGGTTTTTATTTTTTTTCTTTAAAATTTTTACAGTTTTTAGTAAAATAAAATATAAATACCCTACAAGAATTATCTGACAAAAAACTGATAAAAATAAGGTAGGATTTTATTGAAAAACATTCTTATCATAAGATCCTATAAAAGAAGACTATTCCACTACTTGTGGGTTTTGTTCTATAGCAGCAACAGCCTGATTCAGCTTGTTTTCAAGAATTCCTGCAAAATTTGGTATAGTGGAAGAATATTCTGTAATTTTACTCTCCATCTCTGAACTGTTAACAGCTAAACTTTTAATATCATTTAGTTGCTCCAGGTTTAGATTCTCCAGCACTGTATCAATCACTATATCATCAAGGTAATTCCTAATTTTTTCCGCTTTTGCCTCTTTTTGTTCAAGAGGCATATTACTAAACATAGGCAGGCTGAGTGCTTTAGAAACTAAACTCTCAAAATAAGCATTAATTTTTTTATCCATATATCTTATGCTATCATTTTCAACACAGACTGGCTTGCCAGCTGTGCCACTTTACGGAACCTGCCATCTTTAGGAATCCAGTGCAGTGCTTGCATCAACCTGTTAAGTGCCACCTTATCCCCCTTCTCTGCCTGTTCTACCAGCTTATTTACTTCAGACAAACTAACAGGATAGTAGGCATCAGGTAATAAATCAGGATGTCCTTTAGCCATTGTCTCCCACATATCAGTCAACATATCATAATTGGCTATAATATTGGCCCCCAGTATAGGTGCATCAGCAGGAACCCCACTGATATTTAAAATTTTGCCAGCTTCTTGCTCAATTGGCACCTCTTGGAAAAACATTGGGTTAGACTGCAACCCATCAACAACCTGTTGAGCCAATTTTTCTTCTATCTGCAAATGTTCTTTGATTGTTTTCGAAGCTGCTCCTATTAATTCATGTTGACCTTCAGTAGATGACAACCAAGCTACATAAGCCTTATCAGCTGCTTCCTGAACAGAACCTACAGTAGTCTGGGGATCCCTTGGGATATTGTCATAAATTGCATTTGCCTTTGCTTCCATTAACCTTTGAACAGACTCTTGGCCTTTTACGAAAGAAACGTGGTCTATATCTGCGTTCATTAAACTTTTACCTTCAATAATCATACCCTTAGACTCAATTGCTTTATGAACTATTTCATCCCTATCAGGTAAAAATTTTCCAACTTCAGCTGCTTTCAACTGCATGTATTCCTGGTTGCTTAAATCAGCAATTTTCTCATGAGCTGCAACAGACACATCTGGAGCTTGCTCCCCTTTTAAGGAGTAGATTAAATTGTTGACTTGGTGAACACTAAGCTTGGCACCAGCAGGAATCTTGTGAGCATCAGTAATCTCATTCTCCTCCATAAACCTGTTTACTGCATCTGGAAGAAGATCTGTTTCGCCAGGAGGCTTACCTAAATTATCAGTCAGGTATTGTTTCATTAACAAGGTAGGATTAGAACCTGCAGGAATCGTAATTGATTCTGGTAAAGGTTTTGTTGTTTGAGCCAAGATTGACTCTTGAAAGGCATTAACAGGACCAGTTGCATTAGGAGGCATCGTGGGAGGATTTATAGGAGCCGCAGGGCCAGTATCAGCTAAAGCTGATCCTTCAGCATGATGCAAAACTCTGGCAGCTTCAGCTGCAGTTGTAGTACTAGCAGTCTGGGTAACAGGAGGCAAGGATATAGGCTTCTCGGGCATAGGCGTAGCAGTAGGAGTTGCTGTATTCGTAGGCATCCCGGTTGGAGTTGAGGTAGACACGGCAGTTCCTGTAGCCGTGGGAGAAGGAGTTACGCTTTCTGTGGGAGTTGAAGTTGCTGTAGGTATTAAAACAGAAGATTGTGTTGCTGTTGCAGTAGGACTTGGTAGATTTGTTGGGGTGGCTGTTTCGGTAGGGGTGAGACTGGACACTGCGACAGACCCAGTCGCAGACTGGGCAGTCTCTGCGGGAGGTGCACCAACAGATGGATAACCAACTCTTGCTCCTTGAGACGGCCTGAAATCCACTTGGGGTGGGGAAGAAAAATGTTCATGTATAAATGCCCCTGCATCTGCTCTAATCTGAGACCAAGCTCCCTGAATAACCTCATTACGAGCAACCCAATCTCCTGCCCATTCTGCGACATTTGCTCCTACGAACGCGCCTGTAAGTCCAGCTATTGACCCCCACATAGCAGCCTTTACTACCTTTCCTTTTTCAGCTTTTTTCATCCTCCTAAACTCATTTTTTAATCCTGCAACAATAAAAGCTCTGCCTGCTTCCTCTATTTCAACATCTTTTCTTTGCTTAACATATTCCTTGAGCCCTCCCCTAACCATACCAGCAGCTGCCCCGGCAGCCAGAGGTATTACAACTCCCCCTGCTCCATTTAATACCATCCTGACAGCAGTTTTAGTTGCATAACCGGTAACTCCATAAGCCACCATTTCTTTTTTATGGTGTAATGAATACTCAATTGATGCTCCTATTGCATGTCCAGCAAAGCCCAGTAAGCTGCCACCGAAAATTTTTACCTTGCCTGCATTGGTTAAAACAGCTCTTTTCATAGCACTTTCCTGGCGTAAATTTGCCACCCTCTCAAAAGCTGCATCTAGTTCAGGATTACCTGTTAGCGGTATTGCATCTGGGCTTGTCATAAAATTTCTCCTTATTCCAGGTTCTCATGCTCAGGATACCTTGTCAAGAATTATCCGCTAAGCTACACTAAAACTATATGTATTTCCCTCAAGAACTTGGCCAATCACCAGAACGTCCTTCTTTGGCCAATACCCTTAGTAATTTGGCCACTGCTTACAACCAACATCAAGCTGGAGAAGCTGTTAATGGGAGGCTAATAGCTAAAGACCTTAATAATTTATTTGACCAAGTTGGCTCCAGACACCTACAAAATAAGGATGTCCGTTTAATTTTTCAGCAGTGCGGACCCTTGGCAGCAGGTTTTATTGATAATCCAAAAATATCCGCAATAGTCTATCCCCCTAGAAAAAAGCGGGGACCTGTAAAAACAGCTTTAATGGGCGGCGCTCTTGGATTTACAGCAGCTGCGGCAGCCATAGGAGGCACAGTAGGCTTCGAGGCCCTGCAATTACAAAGCAAAGGAGGTCCAGCTCCTATCCATTTCGATGCAGAAAGCATATTTAAAAGTAGTGATCAAGTTATTCCAATCGATCAAGTTGCTAATGAAGATTCAACTAAGCCGGAAAATGACGACCAAAAAGAACCTGCTCAAACAACCCCTTCACCATCACCGACTGCCCAAAATAGCCCAACGCCCTCTCCCTCCCCAAGTCCAAGCCCTTCATCTACTGCTAGTCCAACAAAAGAACCTACTGCCACCCCAACTGTAAACCCAGCAGAACAAGCTAAAAAAGAAATAGGCAGTATTAATATGGGAGAATATCTCTTAGGCGACTTAGTTAAAAAACTTGTGCAAGCAAGACAAGAGAGGGTCAAAACAGACCAAGCATATACTGAACGTATTGATAAAAGATTTTTAAATGCAGAAACTATCAATTTTGTTTATTCAGGAATTGATAATACCAGAGAAAGACCAGCAGAATTTAATACCCGTGGTTGGGGCCGTTCAGATGTAACTATACTAGTCACTATTAACCATAAAACTTTACAGGTTAATGCTATTTCATTCCCCAGGGATATGTTCGCTCCGGAACTTACACGCTTCCATTTTACAGGCGGTGCCAGAATAAACGCTGCCACTATGACTCCATATGTAGATTCCAAAGTCGACTCTTTTGTGTTAGTCAGGCGGATTATCGAGTCAGCCACTGGTATACCTGTAGATGGAGTTTTCAAGACAAATGTCGACTTTACGCAGGGACATACTGAGAAGGGTAAAGGATATGCCGGATTCTTCGATAGTGTCTTACCGCAAGGATTAAATATTACTTTACCATACGATATCAGTGACGACGAATACCCGACAGCCAACTACGGCTCAAAAAAAGTCTTTTTCGCAAAAGGGCCGCACGTATTTAACGGTAGACAATTAACAGAAGCAGCCAGGAGCAGACATGGAAGTAGTGATTTTGGCCGTTCAGAAATGCAACGGCTCATACTGCAATCTGTAATGCTGCAACTCAGCCCTGATTTCATAAAAGATTTCGCAGCAGGAAACACAACAACTTTGGATAAAATTATTTCAGCCCTGGAAAAACAGGAACAATACACTAACCTTTCCTATGATCTAAACTGGGTTGAGATTTTAAGAACAGCAAAAAAAGGCGTGGAAGATTTAAGAAGCAGCCCAAAAGGACTGGCAACTTTAGCTATTTTGGCTGCTAATAGCCGTGACATAAAACCACATGTTAATTCAATTGGGTTAACACGAGCCAATGTAATTGCCAATATTGAGGAAGACGAACCATTTTACTGGGCTTATATGTTAAAAGTGGCAAAAGCTTCTACTACATCAAACCCAACAGCTTTAGGAAACTATCTTACTTACTGGGATACAATCAGAAAATTTGTAGCAAAAAGCA
>JAMCTD010000028.1 GCA_023380995.1 Patescibacteria group bacterium | reverse complement strand
TCAACTCCCTTCATTCTGCCATGCAATAGCTGCAATTATTTGTTGTTCCTGAATCATATTTTATGTTTTGATTTTTTCCAGTTCTATCAATTTTCCCAGAGCACCGTTAATAAAGCTTGGTGATGAATCAGAGCCGAATTGTTTGCCTAATTCTACTGCTTCATCAATAACTACTTTTGGAGGTACCCCTTTCTCTATTATTACCTCAAATACTGCAAGACGCAAGATAGCTAAATCAATTTTATTAATTTGTCCGATTGGCCGGTCCGGGGCAGACTGCTCAATCAGTTTATCAATTTTTGACAAATTAGATACTATCTTTTCAATTTTCAGATTGGGTTTCTTGTCTGACCGAAATTGCCAAGAAAATAAATCCTGCATTAAGGCTATTCTTTTGAGGTGTCTTGGGTCAGTTTTTTGCTTCATGCCCGGGTGACTTGGACTTTTTGTTTTGCCACTGCGGCTTTTCCGGCATAATATCCACACTCTTTACATACTGTATGAGGTAAGATCGCTTTACCGCAGTTTTTACAGGTTACCAAATTAACTGCCAATTTTATTGCAGCTCTTCTTGTGCGTTTTCTAGCTTTAGAATGTCTTCTTTTTGGTTCACCAGCCATAGTTGATAGGTCAATCAGGCATCACATCCCCTGTGATCTCATGTAATTTTGCCTTGAGTAGTGGGTATTTGTCAAGGGTGGGATCAAAGACCAGTAAATCTTTGGCTGCTTGTTTAGTTTTCTCAAGAAGGGTTAAGTTGGAAAAACTGGCTATTTTAAACTCAAACCTGCCTGACTGGAGTTTGCCAAAAATTTGTCCGCTGCCACGGATTTTTAAATCCAGCTCTGCTAATTTTAATCCATCAAAAGTGGTTTCCAGAATTTTAAGCCTCCTGCTTTCATCGCTTGAAGGACTGGAGGCATAAAGTAGGCAGTAAGATTGTTTAGCGCCGCGGCCCACCCTGCCTCTTAGCTGATGGAGTTGAGATAAGCCAAACCGTTCTGCGCCCTCAATTACCATAATGGTGGCATTGGGATTGTCCATACCTACTTCTACTACTGATGTGGAAACTAGGATTTGGGTTTTACCCAAGCGGAAGTCTTCTGTGACCTTAGCTTTATCAACTCCCTTCATTCTGCCATGCAATAAGTCCAGTTTTAATTTGGGAAATATAGTTTTTAATTTCTCGAATTCCACTTTTGCAGCTTTGACTGTTTTTAGGGTTTCAGAAGCTTCAATCAAAGGTGTAATAATATAAACCTGGTCACCTTCTGCTACTTGTTTGGCAATAAATTTATACGAGTCTGCCCTCTTTTTTTCTGGCACCACATAGGTTTTAACCAATTGCCTGCCTTTGGGAAGCGCATCTATAACAGACATATCCAAATCACCATAGATAGTCAGAGCAACAGTCCTTGGGATCGGGGTGGCTGTCATGGTTAAGAAGTGTGGGATTTTGGCTTTGGAGCGAAGCAAGGCTCTTTGTTCCACCCCAAAGCGTTGTTGTTCATCAACAATAATCAGCCCCACATCTTTGATATCTAATTTAGAGGAAAGCAAGGCATGGGTGCCAATGATGATATGAGGAATAGAATTGACAATTGAGAATTGAGAATTGAGAATTTTTTGTTTTTTAGTTTTCAATTGTCCATTATCCATTTTCAATTTATTAAACTTCTTGCTTCCTGTATATATCCCAACATTTATTCCAAATTGTGATAAGAGTTTGGATAAAGTATCAAAGTGTTGGAAAGCCAGGATTTCTGTTGGGGCCATAAAAAGAGTTTTCAGCCTATTTTTGTGAACAATAAAAGCCACGATTGCTGCCACCACAGTTTTTCCTGAACCCACCTCTCCTTGGACTAACCTATTCATAGGTTGGTTTTTTCCTAAATCCTCCAAAATTTCTTTTAAGACTTTATTTTGAGCAGAAGTTAATTTGAAAGGAAGCTTGCTGATAAAATTTTTAATATCTGAAGGCTTAATTTTTAAAGGTTCGATTAGAGGTTTTTTACTCCACTCTATTCTGGCTTTTTGGGTGGCCAAAGAGACATAAAATAGTTCATCAAAACCCAACCTTTCCCTGGCTTTTTCTGCTTGTTTTAAGTCAGTGGGAAAGTGGATTTGTTTGATAGCTGTTGTAAGTGGCAGCATATTGTTCAGAACTTGTTGTGGCAGTGGGTCTTGCACCTGATCTAATACCTGAGGTAACAGCTTGTCTATTTTTGTACGCAGCCATTTTGATGAGATGCCTGAAACTTCAGGATAAACAGGCACTAATCTTCCTGTGTGCAAAGTCTGATTGCTGATAGCTGAAGACTGAAAACTGTTTATCCTTTCCCACCTTGGGGCAACAATGGAAATTTTATTTTTATATTTGCTGATTTTGCCTGAAATTTGTAACCTGTCCCCTGTTTTGATTTGTTTAGTAAGCCAGGAAGAGTTAAACCAAGTTAATTCTATGGGTGAAGTGCCATCGTTAAATAAGGCTTTGGTAATAATCTTTCTTGATCTAGTGTAAATATTTTGGATGGACCAAATTTCTCCCTGTAAAGTCACACTCTGCCCTATTTGGGCATCCAAGGCAGAGGTGGTATTGGAAAAATCATCATAACGATAGGGAAAATGATAAATTAGGTCCTCAACAGTATTTAAATTCAATATTTGTAACTTATACAAAAGCGTTGGTCCAATACCTGTTAGTTGAGATAATGGAGTGTTTAAGTTCATAAGCGGATTATACCAATTATCAAGCTACTTATCCTTTTTGATTAAAAGAATTAGGGTTTTCTATATACCGGAAAGAAGTGGCAAAAGAGAAAAAAGGATAATGGCTATCCCTGCAATAAGGGACAAAATTATCCAGAAAATTTTGAATTTCTGTGAATACATCATAGATTCTATTATTATTTTAAACCTTGCAAACAAAAATTTGTAGGGGTATATTCAGGCTATGGTAGAGTTTGTGAGGAGAGAATTATCTGTTGCGAGCGGTATAAGATTATCAAGTCTGGGGAACCGGATGATCAGAGTAAGCAGGGATAATTTTGACCCAATAAGCGCCTTGGAAGTAGGAGCCGTGATAGGTTTAGGTGTTGGAGAACTTACATTTTTAGCAGAAATTGGCTTATCTGCTTGGGCAAATAGCAGTCCATTAGCTTCTTTGGAGGCCAATCATTTCCGGGGGATAATACATGAAATGTTCATTAACATAGGCTTACCAGCAGTAGGTGCTTCTGCATTACTTGCAGGAGTTGTTACAGGCAGAAGAAGGTAGCTTGCAAATAAAAAAGAAAAGGTATATAAAGAGCCCATATGAGTAGAAGTGCTGAACAGCATGTTGGTATTAGCAGTTATATTGAGAGGCCAGGCCAAAGTTCTATATCAACTGGAACAGAAATAGGACGTGAAAGAATTTCCTGGAAGAAAGCGCTGTGGATTATGACTGGAATGGTAGTAGGTGCTGGTGTTGGTTTTTTGGTTGGATCTAATATAGGTCAACTGATTGATATAGCTGCAAAGAATCCTACAATTTCTTATGAGACAATAGGTTTCGTAGTTGGCGGGACATCAGGTGCTCTTGTAGGGGCTATTGCGGCCGATCGTTTTGCCACTTCTAAGGGTGTTTAGCTTTTTAAGGTTAACCTCTCAATTTCTTCCAAAGCTGCTTTTTTAGAAGGATCTTCAAAATATTTCCTGGCTGGTTCTAATTTTTTAACTAACCACTCGGCTACAGCATTTTTTAAATCCTGTGGATGCAATTTTTTCTCTGCAAAATCTTTTTCCAAAGTCTCATAAGAGGTGTAAGTTAGATTACCTCCCCATTTCTCTGGTCTTTGGATTTCCAAAGAACTTGGATTATAAAAAATTAGGTGTTTGGTCCAGTCCAAAATAGGATTGTACTCTATCTCCCCTTCTGGACAGAAAGCATTCCCTACCTTTCTTTTGATTTCCTCAGGTAAATCTGTAATAAAAACAGCACTGTCAGGTTTGGATTTACTCATTTTCATAGCTGTTACAGCCTCATCCCTGTTTTCTTTGGGCAGAGGCCAAACATCAGGTTTTAAAAGTCCTTGAATCAGGTGGTGGTGTATTGCTATTGGTTTCTTTTGTCCTAAATCCTTAGCAGAATCTCTTGCCACTACATGGACATTTCTTTGATCAGTTCCTGCGTGGGCAATATTTATGCCCATTTGAAAAATATCTGCTGCCTGCATAGCCGGGTAAATTAAAATAGCTGCATCTGAAGATTCTCCGGCCATTCTCCCTGTGATGTCTGTTGAGCGCATCATTCTGGAAATAGTTGTTGTTTTAGATACTCCAATAACTTTTGGCCAATAAGTTTGATCGTAAAGCTCACTTCCTAAGATAAATTTTAAATCATCAGGGTTTCCTCCGATGCACACATAGCCTGCTTTTATGGCTTCTTGGAAATATTCCCGGGCAAGTCTGGTGGCAGTTTCCAAAGTTCCATCCAATTTTTTATTAATCCATGTATGCCAATCCGCTAAATATATAATGGTTTCTGCTCCCGCGTCGTGTAGGTCTTTAACTTTTTGCAAAGAAACAATGCCTTGGCCCAAGTGGACTTTTCCGGATATTTCAAAGCCAATATAGTGACGAAGAGGTGTGCCTGATTCCAAAAGACTTTTTAACTCTTCAGATGTTAAAACTTCTTCCAAATTTCTGGTTATTAAATCAAATTTTTCCTCGTTAGTCATGGTTTGATTATACAATAGGTTAGATTATGCTACTATTACTATATTATAGATGGGCAAAACATTAAATAATTTATCTCAAGCGTTAGTTGCAGCATATGATAAAGCTGCTACCCCGAATCACGACAGGACAATTTCTGTAAACTCAGTTGTGGCGGAACTTGCCACCTGGTATGAAAAATTCCGTACAGCCATGGATTACAGGGAAGATGAAGTTATCTTGCGTTCCACAATTGAAAGGATATTAAAAAGAAGGTTAACTTTTGGGGGGAATGGAAAAACTGTGGCAGCTCCTTTAATCAGGGAGTTGGTTTGGGCGCGCTACTTTCCTGATTTTACAATTGCTGAATCCCAAGTAACAAAAGTTTCAAATGCCATAGATCTATATTTAAGCTTGGAAAAAGAGGTTAACGATAAACACCGTATTAATAAAGGATTGGTAAATGAGTGGATTTTGCATCTTTTATCTTCTGAGATAGAACATATTTTGAAACCCAATGATCCAAAAGATACCATGAGTAATTTTATATTTGGAATTTTTAAAGACAGGATTACTCTTTCTGATGATTCTGAACAAAATAGGGATGTTCAAACCTTTATTGCTGTCAGAAGGGCTTATGCCAATGATGACCTGGCTTTTCTGCGTTACCATTTATTTAAGCAATATTTTGGTGTCTTAAATGAAGATAATCTGGAGAAAATAGCAAATCATTTTCCACAAGCTTTAAAAGAAGTAGAAGCACAATTTAAATATACTAACAGGGATAGGATCTATTCCTATGTTAAAAACCAAACAATCCCCTTTTTAATTTTGGATGATATTTTAAGAAAGCACCGCGGTAAGGCTGCAGCCTTAGCTTCTGATGAAGAGCTTTTAAATTCAGAAATTTTTGTAGCTTGTAATGCCCGTTATAAAACTATTAAAAGTAAAGTCAGCAGGGCAATTTTAAGAAGCGTTATCTTTATATTTTTTACGAAAGCCTTATTTGCCCTGTTTGTGGAAGGGACATTTGAGAGGGTTTTTTATGGACGCATGATGTGGTCCTCTATTGCCTTAAATACGCTGACTCCTCCGGTACTGATGATTATGGTGGGTTTCTTAATCCAAACTCCAAACAGGGAAAACTCCTTTAGGATTCTTAAAAAGATAAATACTATTTTATATGATAATCCTCCAGCGCTTGGCCAAACATTAAGCTTAAAAAAGAAATCCAGCAATGTTCATCCCCTTATGTGGACCATATTTATTGTACTTTGGTTGGCAGCTTTTGCCATAAGTATTGGGGCAATTATGTTTATTTTGGGCAAATTACACATAAATCCCCTGTCCCAAGCAGTTTTTATGTTCTTTTTGGCAATTGTTTCATTTGTTAGTTTTAGGATAAACAGAACTGCGCATATGTTTATCTTAAAAGAGAAAAAGGAAAACTTGGGCTCCATATTATTTGATTTTTTCTTTATGCCATTTATTCAAATAGGAAGAAGGTTAACTATGGCTATTTCACAAATAAATATTATCCTGGTGCTGTTTGATTTTATAATTGAAACTCCTTTTAAAGGAATATTTGCCTTTTTTGAACAATGGTTTCTCTTTCTTAGGACCCAAAGGGAAAAATTAGATTGAAATGATTAAGGCGCTAGTGGTGGATTTTGGAGGCGTACTGTTTCCGGTTCAACCTTACATAGATAAATCAGATAAAGAAAAATTCCGTGCCATTAAGCAGTTGGTGATAGACATTTATAACGAGAATGAGCAATTAATCAAAAATAGAACTTATACAAAAGAACAATTTAAGAAGCAATTAATTGATCTTTCTTTTTTCTGGACCAGCTTTTAATTTGTTTTTCTCTTGCTATGGCTGAATCTGGATCTTTAAATGTTTCATAATACAGTAAATCATGAAGATGGTATTTTTGACTAAAACTTTTCACTAGTTCATTTCTATGTGCATAGACTCTTGTTATTAAATTATTAGTGGTACCGGTGTATAAAACAGTTCTCCTGAAATTACTAATCATGTAGACGTAATAATATTTTGAGGACATATAAACTATTATACCTGGAAGATTGCCACGCCCCGCACCGTACGGTGCGGGGCTCGCAATGACAGTTAGTTTTGGGAAAAGTTGGATTAACGGTTGACGCGCTTTATAAGCTTCTTGTAAAATACTTGGAATTCAAGCACAATATTTAATATGGAAACTATAGTTTTAAAACCAGAGATTTTGGGATTCTTTAAAAGCTTTCCCATTACCAATACTCTTTTGGTAAGTTGGATAACAATGGCTGTTTTAATAATCACCTCTTTTTTAGCTACTTGGAAAATTAAACTAATCCCATCAGGATTACAAAATTTATTTGAGGTTTTGATTGATTTTATCTATACCACAGTTGAAGATTTGGCAGGAAACAAGGCCAAAGTCTTCTTTCCCATTGTGGCTACTTTTTTCCTGTTTATTTTGATGTCAAACTGGATTGGCCTTTTGCCAGGGTTTGCAACAATTACTTATAAGGGTGAAGTTTTATTCCGCTCAGTAAATTCTGATTTGAATATGACATTAGCTTTAGCTTTAACCTCTGCTGTTTTAACCCATGCTTTTGCAATCTATTATCTGGGTATTGTTGATTATTTAAAGAAATGGTTTACCCTAAACCCGATATTTTTGTTTGTGGTACTTTTAGTATTGGTTTATATAAAAACCTTTTTAAACTA
>JAMCTD010000027.1 GCA_023380995.1 Patescibacteria group bacterium | reverse complement strand
TAAATAATCCCTCCAAAAGTAAACACTGCGCGTTATATATTTTTCAAACTCTCCCATTGATCCTGAGACATCCCGCATAGCCAACACCACTGCATTGCTTTCCTGGCTAACACTGTTTGTTGATGCTCTAAACCGCAAATCCTCATTTTGCACACCTTCAATTACTGGTTTCTTCCTTTGCAAAGCATTGCGTTTTATATTTGCTAAAGCAGTTCTCCTTTTGTTAAGAGTAGCCATAGGACCGCTTTTTCTTACCTCATAATAACTGACAGCTTCAGTTTCTATTTCTTGAAGACGTTTTGGCTGCAAATTAGGTAACTCAAGATCTCGAAACATAAGCTCTGCCAATTCATCAACAGTTATCTCTGCATCATAATAATCAACACCTGGCTGCTCACCAGCATGCCTGGGTTCACCATTTGTACCGGGAGCAGGAACAGTACCCACAACATCCCCTATTTGCGAATCACCTGCTCCCTGGCCAACCCCTTGTTCCCCTTGTGTATAACGGAAACGGGGAAGCTCTAAACCCCTAATAGGCACCTTAACTATGCTTTTTCCATCAGAAGTGATAATTGCTTCCTCAGCAATAATGTTACCCAGGTTTTCTTTAATTGCTTCTTTTACCTTTTCGTTGTGGCGCGCCTGATCTATTGGGCCCTGACGATGCAAACTCCAGTCTTCCCTGTGGATAGAAAAATATGCTCCTGCTCCAGATAGAGGTAACCGCTCCATATTGCTCACAAAATACTCTTATTTATATAAAAAATCAATCCATGTAAACTGTTTTGTGAAATTATAACTTTTGGGGGGATTATTTAGGGGTGAATTTGGAGCATTCATCCCGGTGTTCTTGTTTATCACAATAAGCATCGCATTCTGCTTGGGACTTACACCCTCCAGGTCCAACTGCCCCAGATGGCATTGATCCACGGTCACCTCCACCTTTCATATTTGCAGATGGGCCCGAATTATCTTGTGGACCTCCTGTTTTTATTCCAAAAATTCCCAATATTGAACTAACTAATTTTTGAAAGAAATTTCTGTTATCCTGAATTTGAGGTCTGTTATTTTCTTGTCCTGCATTATTTTCCGGACCTCCACCTCCTCCTTTATTGTAGTTAGGTTGCCCACGTACCTCAGTTTGAACTTCCTTCGGGATGAATGCTTCAAATTTTTGAGCATAATCTACCACAGTCTTCATTGATTCCTTAGAACATCCTCCGCCGCCTTGCTTACCTGATTCTGTTATGGTTTTTTCCATACCTTGATGGGATTTTGTAAATGCTTCGCAATTAGTTGTCTTGGTGTTATAAATAGCTACCCTTTTAAGCTTTTTTAGGTTATCAAGACAACCCAAGTCCCCTGCAATATCCGGATTTCCAGGATATTCATCTGCTATGCCTAATTCTTGGAGATTGGTTAAATTCTTAAGCGAGCAGATATCACCTTTTACATATGTGCCACTGACATAAATGGCTTTCAAATTTGGCATACTGGCAAAAACAGAAATATCACCTTTAATATTTGTATGTGTCATTGCGAAGGTCTCAAGCTTAGTTAAATTCTTAAGACAGGAAATATCTCCTGTAATTTTTGGATTAAAGGCAAATTTAAGGATTCTAAGTTTTGTGGCATCTGCGAGCGAACATATGTCTCCTGAAACATCCGGAGTTGAATAGAGACTTAAAACTTCAAGATTTGTAAGATTCTTTAAATCCTTAATGTCTCCTTTTACAGGAGTATCTATTATATCTAGATATTGCAAACAGGTAAGATCTTTAAGTTGAGAAACATCTTTGAGTAATTCTTTATTTGCCAGCTGCTGAAAAGTTTCGTTTGTATACCATCCCTGATATGTTTTATTAGGATTATTCCAAGTTGATAAACCACCAGAAGAACAAGTTCCTAAGACGCTGCCTTTCAAAACATACTGGCTGTTAGACGGGGCCGCTGGAACAGGTTGTTGTTTTGTGGCATTAAAACCAACCAAAGTGGTTAAACCTACCAAAAGAGCCACAGCTAACAACACTAAAACATGAGAGAATCCTTTAGAATTAGGCATTACCTAAACTATTTCATATCCAAAAAAATAAATCAATAATTTATTTCTTTATAAATTTAAATGCTGTGATGGCTAAAAACACATCTACCACGATTGCCACTATTATTAACCACATTGGCATCACCCATCCTGCAATAGAAACCTGCCAGCCTAAAACTAAATAAAACACTCCAAAAACAACTTTAGCTGCAAATAGAAAACCCACTAATTTAAGAAAGCTATTTAATTTCAAAATCCTCACCTCCTTTTATTTTAAAAACCACTTTTGCATTTGCTCAACAATAGCATCCCCTTGTGGAGTTTTTAAAACTACATCCATTGGTTCTGTTAAAAACACCCCGTTTAATTTTTTACTGCCTTCTTCCAAAACAACCCCAAAGTTTTCTGCAGATTCCATTTGGATATTTTCCATATTACCGCTATTGCCATGTTCTGATATGACTACCTCCGGAATTCCATCTCGTTTTGCCAAAGCGACCGCCCGATCCATATCTGCATCAAATGATTTTCTTAACTGCTCTTTAGTGGCTTTTGTATCAACAGGAGATGTTACAAATCCCAAAACATCATAACCTTTAAAATTAATCTGGTCACCTTGTCCTTTATGTAAATCACCTTTGTAATAAAGTTTACCGGTATAATTTTTCTTAATTAAAGGAGCCCATTCCTGAATTAATTTTGGTGCAACACTCATACCCAAAATGCCTTCTGCTTCCCCAGGAGGTGAAAACATATAAATATGATTTTTCTCAGCAATTTTGGCCATATCCTCAATTACTTTATTCAGTTTGTCAAAATACCCGGGTTTTTCTACAACTTCTTTGGGAAAAGGCTGGGGTTCTCCGGCCCATTTTTCCGCTCCGGTTGAAAATTCATCCTTATATGTCACAGTCAGGGTGATACCTACATGGACACCAACTGAATAAAACTTGGTGGCCAACTCTCCAATTCTGGCATCCACATCTTCATAGGTTGGAAAATCAGGCGGGTAACGGACCTCTCCTCTTTTATTTATTTCAAAACCTGGTCCAATCATGACAATATTCACACCCCAAGTACCATACTTGGTAAGATCAAGCTTTTGCCCAGTATATTGTTCAGGATAAAACCATGGCCCTGCCCAAAGACCTTTATAATAAGTAATTTTATTTTTAGGAGGAGTTGGAATTGGGCCGTTCCAACGGGGTTTTTGAGAAGGTGGTCCGCCAAAATCTTCTGCTCCACCAGGCCTTTGTCCCCAACCAGGCTGGTTTTGAGGAGGGCCATTTTGCCCGGAAAATTTTGGGTATACAAAAAAAGCTACGGCAGCAATTGCCAAAACAGCAACTATCAAAAAGATTGGTGCAATCCCTTTTTGATTCATCAATTTTAGTATCTCATCACTCTAATACCTTGTCAATTCAATTAAGATACTACTTGTTATAGACATTAAGTGTAATATTCAACAAACATTGATCTTTTTGGTTTAAGTTTGAAATTTTGTCACAAAATATTTGATCTTGGCTTAAACGGCTATAATCACGGTAACAATCATCCTTAGTTTCAAGACTTTCTATTCTTTCGCAAACAGAACTGTCTTGTTTCAGCATTGCTAAATTATGATAACACTCACCCTCATCTATTTTTGAAGCTGATTTAGAACAAAGTGTTAAATCTTTTGTAATAAGTGCCTGACAATCAATACGCTCGGGACCACAAGGAGTTGTACTTTGAGTTGCCATTGCCAGACATAACTGATGTTCGGGTTGATCTTGTAAAACTTTGTCACACATTGACTTATTAATAACCTTTAAATTTGAAATATAGTAATTTGTACTAACAAAGTGAACATAGCATGCACTAACTTCCTGGGGACTTTCCAACTTATCGCAAAAAGTTGAGTTACCGGAAATATTGACTAAATTCTGATAACAATACTGGCGGTTGTTTTTGGGAACATTTTGGCAAAAAGAATTATCTTTTTTTACAGCAGCCAAACAAACATTTTTAGAACTATTGTCCAAATTCTGACAATATTTTTCATCCCTTTTGACTAGTGCCAAACATAAGGATTTAACATCTTCCTGATTAATTTTTTGGCAAATTTGGTCAGTTTGATTACCGGGGTTTATTGCTGTTGAATTAGGAGCTTGTTTTGGTTTAAAAGAAGGCAGAACTACAAAGATCAAAATAATAATTACCAAAACCAGAACAGCAATAACAGCAAAAATTTTCACTTTTTTAATTTCCGCCTGAACAATCTTTGGGGCAATTTTCTTTTGTCTCACCATTAACCGGCTCACAAATAGTATCTCCGCATTTACCTGTTCCTTGTTTATTCTCCCCTTGAGGTTGATTTTGAATTGAAGATCCGACTGGTTGAGACTGGTTTGTCTTTTGTCCCAATAATTGAAGGAGAAGGCTTAGGATCTGTTGTATTAAACCTGTTTTTTCTGCTTGTTGAGGCTGATTATTAGATGTACTTGGGGTGTTTCCCGTATCCCTTAATGCTTCACTCATTGGCTTTGGTTCAATCACTGTTTTGCAATCATAAACCTTATTTCTGTTGGGAGATAAAATCTCTTCAAAAAAGTAAGGTGAACCGCCCGTCCCGGCCGCAATGTATTTACCATTGCTAGACACTGCCACTTCTTCTACAAATTCTTTAAACTCAACAGGAATATCCTTTTTTGTTTTTGGATCCAAAATATGAACTTTATTATCAGTACTTCCTAAAGCTGCTAGACTACCATCATCAGAAATATCCGCCGATCCAATAGTAGTATTTAGGTGCCATTCAGACTTCTGCTTACCATCTTTATCTAAAAGATAAACATCACCAACTGTATTGGCTGCCAAAATTGAACTTCCATCAGAAGTCATACCCATGGCCCTCGAAGCTTTGGAAGTGGGACTGGTAAATTTCCATAATGGTTTGGAGGAATTTTTGGAGAATGCCACCACCATAGAAGATTCAGGTCCGCCATCTGTCGTAAAACTGGCAAAACTGCCGTCTTTGGTAATTTTAGCCCGTTGGATAGGCGAATCATAAGTTAACCTGCCCGAAATCATCACCGGTTTATTGGAATCTTTGCTGAAAATATAGGCCTGGCGGTCTGGGCAGCCGGTTGTTCCGGCAACATATTGGCCATCTTCGGAAAAGGCAATGTCATGGAAATTACCCGAGGAATGATACTGCCACAAAGGTTTGGATGATCCTACTTTCCAGATAATTAATAAATTACTGTTTTGATCCGATTCTGAACCGGCAGTAGCTGCACCAACATACTCTCCATTTTTAGAAATTGCCACATTATAAGCATTACCGGCATTATATTGCCAAACAGGTTGATTGCTGGATTTATTAAATAATAAAACCATACCGCCGTTTGAGGCAAAAATCTTGGAACCATCCCCGGAAATTGCCACTCCTCCTTTAACATCACCGCCAACTGTTCCTCCGGCAGTATCCTGCCCGTAAACCCAAACAGGTTTTTCCGGTTTACCGGTATCAAACAATAAAACCTTCCGCGAAGTTTTAACAGCTAAATATTTACCATCACTTGACAACGCTACTCCTCCCACCCACTCATCCTGCAACGGATATTCTAAAACTTTTTTGCCTGATTTATCCATCACAGCTACTTCATTATGTAAAAAATCCGATTCAAAAAGCACCGGCCCGTTTCCCGGAGAATCAATAATTCCCTCTCTGGTTTTGCCCAAACCGTTAGAGGCTTCGAAAAAGAAAAAGTTACTGCCGATTTTGTTGGGGACAAATTTGTAAATATACCGGACGCCTTTTTTAAAATCATTATCATTTGGATTCTCTTTTTGAGGAATAATCCAGTCACCATTAAAATACATCTTAATATATTCCGGCGGCCTACCTTGTTTGTCTTTATAAGTTGTATTGTACGTATATCTTTGGCAGGGCGGCCCCCACATTGGATAAACTCCACCATTTTCCAAAATTGGATCATTGGCAGTTTTTGGTAATTTAGGAATCACCTGACCCGGCCCAGATGGAGGTTTTGATTCAGCAAAAACAATGCTGGGAATTAAACCAATCAAAAAAATAAGAATTAAAAGTTTAATGATTTTCACTTGTTTTTCCGGCGGACAACTTCTGTATAAATGATATATCCAAATAAAAAGCCAACTGTTTTTTTAGGCAGTACTATCTTCATATTTCCCTAATTCTACGATACACCCCTCTTAATAAAGAGTCAATAAAAATTTAGATTTAATTCACAATAAGGAAATCTGTGGAATGTAAGAGAAAATTACTTACCGTTTGAAAAGTGTTCTAAGTGGTGCTAATAATTAGATAGTGGTCAAATATACAATTTTATTACTTTCAATAGGTGTAATCGCCTATTTTGGTTTTCAAACATTCCTAAAGCAGAGTCCCAACAACCTAAATTGGATTCACCAATCCGAATTTAAAAATATTCCTCCGGCCAAACCTTATAAATCAGTCATTACAAAACCTGAAGGATGGTTTAAAACTGGCCAGGCAGCAGATTTAATTTTATATGCTGATAATTTTAATAACAGCGGTGGCCCAGCTAATTTGAACCACCCGATGAAGGTTACCTCCGACGGAAAAAGGCTTATTGTTTCCGACACCTATAACAACAGGGTGTTAATCTGGAATAGTATTCCCCTCCAAAACTACACCCCGGCAGACTTAGTTTTAGGCCAGGAAGATATGACACAAAACTCCCCCGGTACTTCTCCCAATAAGCTTCGTTGGCCAACCGGAGTCACAACCGATGGGACAAAACTGGCGGTGGCTGATGCTTATAACAACAGGGTGTTAATCTGGAACCAGTTCCCGGCCAAAAACGGCCAGCCCGCTGATGTAGTCATCGGACAGCCTGATTTTTCTCAAAACCTTGAAGCTATGATCGACCAAGTTCAGATTACCCCCAGTACCAGACAAAAAAAGCATCTTTGGTGGCCATGGGACGTAATGATTAAAAACGGAAAATTATTGGTGATTTCTTTGGACGGGGCATTGCTGGTTTGGGACTCTGTTCCTACTGCCAATTATCAGGAAGCGGAGATGATTTTGGGTCAGGGTAGTTTCGGAGAGAGGTTCGCGGGGGATATGAAAAAAGAAGATCCGTATCTTTATATGAAAACGCCCCGGTCAGTCGGCTTTGACGGTCAAAACCTGGTAGTAGGTGATTACAATGCCCATACTATGTTTGTATGGAAGAATTTTCCTCAAAACAGTGGACAAAAAGCTGATTTTATATACAAAGCTGCTAACATGGCCAAGGTGGCCACCGGAGTTACTCTGGCAAAAGGCAATATCTACGCCACCATGGATAGCCAGATATATGTTTGGACTAAACCCATTTTAAATGACAACCAGCAACCTGATTTCATGCTGGGCAGCAGAACCCAAAGCAATGTAGCCAGCCGGCAAACATTACAAAGCCCATATGGATTATCCAGCGACGGTACCCATCTTTTTGTCGCCGATAGTAATAACAACCGGGTTTTAATATACAACAAGCTCCCCACTAAATCCTCTGACACACCTGATGTTATTTTGGGACAAAAAGATTTTGATACCAATAGGTTTGTCGCGCGTAACTCACGTAACAATCCGGTTCCGGTAACTGATGGCAATAGCTTAATTGTTGGTGATGATTATAACGGCATAGTCCAAATATATAAAAAGCTGCCGGATGAAAACTTGGCAGATGCGGATATTTTTAAAATCGGGGCAGGCCGGAATACAATCTGTGCTTTTGACAGCCAGCTTTACTGCACCGGATCAGACGGCATCATGAAATGGAACAGTTTGCCTGCCCAGGAAAACCAACGTCCTGACTTTACCCTGGACCAACCCAGCCTTAAAGCAAGCGGCATTAGTGTTGACCAGACAAACATATATGTCCATTATTCGGCAAACGCCCAAGTTTTAATTTGGAGCAAAGATTCGTTTGAAAAAGGAAAACAGCAACCGGACCTGACATTGTCAACTAAGGATTCTAACTCTTCATTTGATCCAGGCAAAGGTATTGCCCAAATTTCCACAGACGGAAAACATCTGGCTGTAGCCGACAGCAACAATAGCCGGATTTTAATATGGGAACTGCCGATCCAACAAAACAACCAACAGCCTGTTTTAATTTTAGGCGGCAGAAACCTTAATCCCCCTCCAAAGTTAAGGTTTAACCTTCCTCAGGGTGTAGTTGTTTGGCAAGACCGTTTGTTTATAGCTGATACAGGTAACCACCGGGTTTTAATCTGGAGCAAGTTCCCTAAAAGCATTAATGATTTACCGGATATTGTGCTGGGGCAAAAAGACCTGATGGGCAATCTCCCATCAAACGCCCAAGACGGATTGTTCCAACCATATTTTATGGCCTTTGACGGACATTACCTTTGGGTAGGCGAGTTTAAGTGGTCGGACAGGCTGCTCCGGTATAGTGTTTCCCCTTAAAGTAAAAGTTTATTGAGGCTGAATCGGCTCTACAGGTTGCACAGGAGCAACTGGTTGAACCGGCTGGACCGGTTTCATTGGTGAAACTTGGCCAGTTAGTCCACCTCCGTTAACAAATGAGTAAACTCCATAAGCTGCTGCAATCACAACCAAAACTGCTATAATACCTAAAACAATTTTTTGCATATCAACCTCCTTTCTAAAATCAACTTCCTTAAAAATCCCTATTAATTAAACTTTCTCACAAATTACATCGTTTGACAATAATAGGTAATGACTTTGGGGGATTTTAGCTAGTAATTTTTATTTTTGGGAAAACATTTTTTTGGGGGGGGTTAATCCATTAAAAATCTGTCAACTATAACTTACTGTATCTCTTAATCTTATTACTTCGGGTTATATTTGGCAATAACATTAATTTGTGTTATAATACTAATTACAAAGACCCTGTTTCCGAATTGTCACCGTATGGTGCGCGTTCCAAGCCAACGCTTGGATAGGAAGCAGGGTCGATTATTTAAAATCCCAAATATCCTCCACACTACCTGCTTTTCTAAAAAGTTCTAAGTAAACCTTACTCTTTCCTGTATAAAAATAATTTATACTTCCAGCAACAACATCAGCAAGTTGAATTAGTGTATTTTGTCTGGAATCAACAAATTTAAGATCATTAAATATATTATTATTCTTATTATCTAGTTCTCTACTTAAATAAACCCTTAACTGATCCCTCAGTGATTGTTCCCCTCGTTTATCAAACTTTAACTTGGCCTTTTTAATTATTCTTTTGCTTTGTTTCAAAACCTGCATAATAATATAATTATAGAAGTTTTCTTTATAATTCCTTAATCTTGGACTATAAATTACCTCTTTTCTTTCTACTATCGCTCGTATCCTAAATTTAAAACTCATAACAGTTTCTATAAACTTATCTTTAAATTTTCTATCCATCTTATTAAATTTGAATTCATACATATCTGATACTTTTAATTTCCGTCGCAACTCTTTAATCGCAAGAGAGGTTTTCTCTGCTTCCAGAGAATCCTCAAATATAACCAGGGCAATTACAAAACAAGGACTGGAACCTGTCTGAAGTTTAAAACCAGGATCGCCAGAATCATCTATAAATACAAGCATTTCAAGAAAATTTTAAACCTTCTGGGGGATTTTAGCTAGTAATTTTTATTTTTGGGGAATTTAATCCAGGAATTAAGATCATTGGAGTGTTGCCCAATTATCAGAACTATCATCAGTAAAGTATGGCCCATTATCTTTGTATACGCAGGGGTTTTGATCTCTTGCTTCTTTACTGAAAATTACCTTTTCTTTGGATAAACCTTTTTGCTGATACTTCGCAAATACACTTTCTGACATATGGTTAAAAACAGAATCCAAATCTGAAAACGGCGAGCTCCAGTTATCAATCTTCTGGGGAATAGGAGGAAAAGCCATCTTTCCATAAACAATATCAAAAGTCGGTATCCTTCCTTCTGAAAATGCCGCATACCCAATCTTCTCTCCTGCTTTAACTTCACTCCCCATCTTCAAGCCATCCCTTATATCTATATGCTGAACACTAAATTGCCAAGCCTCAAAAGGCGGCAGTATTGGAAGATTTCTTTTGGGAACAATCCAAATTTCTCCTTCAAGACCTTCTTCCGGAGCTGAACGCAGACTGGATACATACCCATCATAAGGGGAATAAATTTCAACGGTTTGGTTTTTACTAAATTCTGCTTTTACCTCAAAATAATGTTTCAAACTCCTTTTGCTTTCTCTCTCGTCTTGAGGAACAGTTAC
>JAMCTD010000026.1 GCA_023380995.1 Patescibacteria group bacterium | reverse complement strand
ACAGAGGAGGGCTGCCTTTTGACGGAATTCTTTATATTGACTCACAAGTTGTTGAAGCGTTAATTGAAGTAACAGGCCCAATTGATGTATTTGGTACCACATTTTCGGCAGAACCAGATAAAAGGTGTGACTGTCCCAATGTAATTTATGAACTGGAATCATATGCAGAAATTGCAGCAAAAGGGGAAAAGGATAGAAAAGCAATTTTAGGAGTCTTAATGCAGCAAATTTTGGCACGGTCAGTCGGCGCAGATATTGAAAAGCTACCTCAATTAGTTGAAACAATTGCAACTTTGGCCAACCATAAACACATCATGTTTTATATGCATGATGCTAATATGCAAAAAGCTTTAACTAACCTTAATTGGACAGGAGATATTAAAAATTTTGAGGGAGACTATTTGCATATTAATGATTCTAATTTTGCAGGTGGAAAATCTAATTTGTATGTGGATCAGACGGTTTCTCAGGAGATTAATGTTCAAAATGACGGCACTGTTAAAAAGAAAATTAGTATTGAGTATAAAAACGATCAGCCGTTTGGGATTTGGCTAAACGGAATTAATAGGGATTATGTCAGGTTTTATGTGCCTAAAGGAAGTAAGCTGATTTCTTCAAAAGGATCTGAGGTGCAAGTTACTACAACAGAAGATTTAGATAAAACTGTTTTTGAAGCATTTGTCCAAATCAGGCCCCAAAATTTACGCAAACTAGAAATAGAATATTTTGTGCCATATAAGCCTAATGGGAAATACCAGTTGATGGTTCAAAAACAGCCAGGCGCCAAAGATTTCCACTATAAAGTAAAATTCAACGGATCAACTAAAGCAGATTTTAAATTAGACCAAGATAAGGAATTAAATTTTAGTATTTAGCGGATATGTATACTATAAGTTGATATTCTGGAAGGATTAACTTATAATTATAATATGGTAGAGACTAAAAAGGGTGCAGGACAAAAACAATTAGGCCGCGTAGATGCAGATGTCTTTCTAAGAAGAGTGTCTGCTATTGAAGATATGGTTGACGCTGGGGTGGATCCAGATGTTTTGGAGCTTTTGGCAGGGGATCAAGCTCTATATGGACAGATAGACTCAAGAGGGAGTGCTTTCAGCGGCCGCATACCAGGCGGACGCAGGCGGCCAAGTTGCTCTGGGAATGCAGCTTTGCGCACTACTATTCAATACGAAGGCTCGTGGGGTTCTTAAAGTTTCCAAGCATATCTGTCGCATAAAAGTTTGTGTTGTTTCTGTTATATGAATTCCTTTCTAATCAATAGTTTTATCGAACTTTTTAATTTGAATAATCATTATTTATCTGAATATAATCACTGAAGCTTTTAAAAGGAAAAGGTGTGGTAAACTGTGTTTTATGCAGGGGATAAAAGTTGAAGGGATTATTTTAAGAAGAAGAGATTTAGGCGAGGCAGATAGAATCCTAACCGTCTTTACTTATCAAAAAGGTAAAATTTCTGTTTTAGCAAAAGGCGTAAGAAGAATTACTTCCAGAAGATCGGGTAATGTTGAGCTGCTTAATAGAGTATCCATATTTTTGCATCAAGCGAAGACTTTCTTCATTCTTACAGAAGCAAACAGTCTGGATACATATCAGAAATTAAAAGAAGATTTAATGTTATCTACTTACGCTTTCCATGTAATTGAGTTAGTTGATAAATTAACTGCTGAAAATCAGGAAAATAGAATTCTTTACGAATATCTGGTAAATGTTTTACAAAGACTATCAAGGAATCCACGCCAAATTTTTATTAGAGCATTTGAAGTAAAAATATTAGCTAATTTAGGATTTATTAGTTTTGTAGAATATTCTGATTCTATTTTTACTAGTGAAAACCCCGGGGTTAAAGAGTTGTTAGGAAAGTTAGAGTTGCAATCCTGGGATGAAATTGAAAAGTTGCAAATAAAAGAAAAAGAGGCTCTGGAACTGGAACAAGTGTTAAGGTATCATTTAGAAAGAGTCATTGAAGGGAAACTCAAAAGCAGGCAGTTTTTGAGTAAGCTTTAGAAAGAATTAATTTATGGATAATTTAATGGATAAAATTGTGGCGCTTTGTAAAAGAAGAGGGTTCATATACCCAGGTTCTGAGATTTATGGTGGCTTGGGGGGGATTTGGGACTACGGACCTTTGGGAGCAGAGTTTAAGAGAAATATTAAAAACGAATGGTGGAAAGACATAGTGCAGAAGCGTGAAGATATAGTTGGAATAGATAGTGCTATTATGATGAATCCTCAAGCTTGGGTAGCCTCCGGACACGTTGAGGCATTTGTTGATCCTCTAGTCGAATGTAAAGTTTGTCACGAAAGATTGCGGGCTGACCATGTTGATCAGATAAAAGAACATGAGGAATCGCATGATGGCAAAGTAACTTGGACCGAACCGCAGAAATTTAATTTATTAGTAAAAGCATATTTAGGAATTCTTGAGGGAAAACAGCAGGAGATATATTTGCGGGGTGAAATTACACAAGGAGTGCATGTTAATTTCAGAAATGTTGTAGATTCCTCAAGGGTGAAGCTGCCTTTTGGTATCGCCCAAATCGGAAAGGCTTTTAGGAATGAGATCACGCCTGGAAATTTTACTTTTAGATCCCGTGAATTTGAACAGATGGAAGTTCAATATTATTTAAGGCCGGAAAAAGAAGAAGGGGAGAAGTGGTTTGAGTACTGGAA
>JAMCTD010000025.1 GCA_023380995.1 Patescibacteria group bacterium | reverse complement strand
AGACAGGAGATTTGCCTTCCAGAATTCTCCTAAAGAATGTGTACGCGAAATCAGTTGCCGGAATTAAAAGTACAAGCCCTGCGGTTGCCAATTTCCCTCCGGATAAAATAGCCAAAACTGCAATCATAAACCCTAAAATAGTTGATCCGGAAAAACCGGGAAAAATTTTTGCCGGATGCCAATTAAATATCAAAAATCCAAAAGCACATGCAGCGGTGATAAACGAAAGCTTGACAACCGCCAGCTGAGTTGGGTCATTTGATAGATTTAATTTTAAAGATAAAAGTCCCAAAATGACGGCGGCAGCAGTTACGATTCCTGGCATTTGGCCATCCACACCTTTTGACCAATTCATCATATTCATTACCCAAACAATCCAAATGACGGCCAAAAAGTCAGCAAGCAGCATTAATTGGGGGTTTGTGTCAAGGTGGATAATTCCGCCCAATGGATTAGTGATAAAACCAATGCCCACTCCGCTCCAGACTGCAGCTCCTGCCGCAAGAAATTGGGTCAGAAGTCTAAGGTATGGTGAAAGATTTTGGTACCGGTCATCTAAAAGTCCTATCACAAGTAAAATGAAAAGCCCTGCCAAAATTCCAATTGTATATTTTTCAAGTGGGGTTAATATGATCATTGTCAATACCACTCCGATAAAGATGGGTAAGCCCCCTGCTCGCGGCACAATTCTTTGTTGAGTATGAGCAGGATGCGGTCTTGTCTTAGGGTTATCCAGCATTTTGAATTTTTTTGCAAAGGCAATAGTAGGAGGTACGGAAGCGATAGTCAGCAAAAAGGAAATGATGGGAGGTAATAAGATGAACTTGCTGCTTTGCAGTAAAAGATCCATATTTAAATAAAATTAAAGATTATTCTAATAAATGTGACTGTTAGCAGAAAGCTTATTACAAGCGGAGAAAAAAGTAATATTTTTTTGAAGAAAGATTGGGAAGGATGTAGCTGAGAGGAAATCACTGAGTTTAGGAGGGTCGCTACAATGATACTTGCCGGAATTAACAGAAACTCTTGGTGATATGCAAGTTGATTATCACCCCAAGGTAGTGAATAAAAAAGCGGTAATTTAGGGGGCAATGACTGCATGCCTAAGAGTATAGCTACTCCGAGAATAAGACTTAGGATAAAAGGTATGAGGCTTATCCAAAAAGTAAGCTTTTGAGAAGTAACAAAACTTTCTGATCCTGTTTTTAATTTAAACATAAATTTTTTAGGCTTTTTCCAGTAATCGAGCTTTTAGATAACGAAGCCAATATTGAAACAACGATTTCAATATTAAGCGAAGTTATCGCAAAGCTAGACTTTCTCTAGAAGCCTAGCTTTATTAGTGACTCTAAATTCCAATTTTTTGCCAAACATCAAAGAAGTTTGGGCGTCAATTGCAGGTAAGGAAGAAATAGTTATAAGGATCAGAGGTACCAAAAGCCATTGAACATATGACCAAATCCTTTTAAATAGCGACCAGCCAACCGGCCTTTTCGGCACTACCTTTTCATGGACGTAAATAGTTACAAATAGCCCAAAAAAAGTGATTGTTAAAATCCACGAAGAAACAATCGGCAAATTTACAGACAATACGGAAGCTCTAAAATTGGGGTTTACAAAAGATACAAATAAGCTTCCAAAGGTGACGAAAATTGCCAAAAACCCCCACTTCAGATCCCCCCAGATCTTAAAAAGCACTCTGTCGGTTTTGTCCCAGAAATCAATTTCTTTAGTAAAATATTGCCTGATAATAAAAGGTATATGTTCTACCCCATAAGCCCATCTCCTGATTTGTAAATATTGGTTTTGGAATGTTTTGAAAAGAGTAACATCCTGTACGGCATCTCCGGAAATCGGCAAAAAATGAGGGACAACTCTATAATCGCCGTTAAAATGGAAATAAGCTTTCCAGTAGAAGCCATTATCATCATTGACTTTATCAGGTATCCAGAGGCCGATATCAAGTAAGGCTTTAAGGGAAACCGACATTGAGGAGTAATTCATATATTTATCTGATCCTACCATTTCAGCCAGTTGCCAAAAGCTAGTGCCGGTTGCCATAAGTCTCATCGGGGTTGGGGTTTGCCAATAATTATTGTGGTATAGAAAGACACCGGTAAAGGTTCGTTTATCCCTGATGGGAGAAGGTAGGGATAAATACTTATGTAGTGCTCCTGAGAGAAACTCTCGATGAATGACAAAATCAGCATCCAGGGTTGTGACAAAAACATCCTCAATCTTAATTCCTTTTTTCTGCAAGCTTGGAATAATATGTTTTATCATCCAATTTTTATTTGATCCTTGACCGGCAACTTCTCCCTCCAGACCATAGGGGTGGATTGTGGTAAATACACCCCCAATTTTTCGCTCAATCTTTTTCAGATATTCTTTAGTTTCCCGGATTTTTTCCGGGTCATCTCTTTCCTCAAATCCCACAGCAATCAAGATTTTATTTTTTGGATAACTGCAACTGGTAATGGCATTGAAAGTCGGTTTAAGGATATATAATGCTTCCTTGTAAGTAGGAATTAAAACTAATTGGTAATATTTTTCGGAGACTTTTGGAAAATCCTTTTGCAGCAATTTTTGCCAATCCTGATGCTTTGCCCATTCCATTTTGTGGTAGCCAATGATTATTAGAATAGCAATCCTAAAAGCAGTCAGTAACCAGTAGACATCGGCAATTAAAATGAGATATGCGACCGCATAAGGAAGAGCAAACGATAACCAGATGGGTGAGGTTAGCGCCAGCCAGGTTAAACCCCCTGGTAGAATTTCCAGAAATCGTTCAAATCCGTTTTCATGTTTTAAGACAAATTCTCGCTCTGCCTTTTCAAAAAGAATAAACCGCTGGGATAACAGATGGTGGATAATAAGACCAAGACCTGATCCGATTAGAAAAAAGGCCGGCTAAAACATTAACTCCGCCGGCAAGGGCAGATTGGCCAAAGAAACCGATTAAGAATCCGACTAGAGCAAAAAAGACTCCAAGAACACTATAACGTATTCCTCTAACTGCTCTATTTAAGATTTCCGCAAAATAAAAAAAGGATAAAAATCCAATAAAGAAGATCAGTAAAATACGCATGCTTGTACCCCTAAGTTTACGTTTTTCGCTAGAAAAAGGCAAGCTCTAACGAGCACGAAGTAAAATATCCTGAACGGAAGTACGAGCAGGGTTTACCCTTTTCAGCTTCAGAAAGCAAATTATTTGTTTATCTCAAATATTTTTTTGGCATTTCCGCTAGTTTGTTCAGCAACTTCTTCTAGCGATACGCCTTTTAGATTAGCAACAAGTTCTGCTAACTCCTTTACGCTAGAGGGTTCATTTCTCTGACCTCTCTTGTGCTGCGGAGGTAAAAATGGACAATCTGTTTCCAGGACAATTCTGTCTAAAGGGATTAATTTGGCGGCTTCACGCAAGTATTCATTTTTAGGATAAGTGATACTGGCGGCAAAGGAGATCAAAAAATTCGTTTCCTCAATGATCCGTTTTGTTGTCTGTTCCAGGCCGCTATAACAGTGATAAATTCCAAAATGATCTTGGGTTATTTCTACTACTTTATCCCAGCATTCGCTATTTTGCAGATTTTGCGAGCGGTCGTCTCGGCAATGGATGACTAAAGGCAGATTCAGCTTTTTTGCTAAGTCAATTTGGGCCTGGAGCAGAGTTTCTTGTAGATCCTTTATCTGGCTCTCTGGGAGAGAGGTATTTGGGTAAAGGTCATTTGCGTTGAATAAAAAATCCAGGCCACATTCCCCAATGGCGACTACTTTGGTGGCACCAGATTGGTACACCTGTTCCAATATATTGATATCGTTCTGTATTGATGTTGGATCAGCAGCATATTTGATTGCTTCATGGGGATGGATACCGATTGTAGAAAAGACAGATAGACCAGGGAAATTTAATAATTTTTGAGTTTGTTTCAGTGCTTCTTTGCTTGTTTCGATATCAACACCAACATTTACGATTGTTGAAACCCCGGCATTTAGGGATCTTTGGATCATTTCGTCAAAGTCTTTTTTGAATGAATCCCAGTACAGATGAGCATGAGTATCTATTAGCATAATTAAATCCTGGGAAAGAGAGATGCTTGTAATTTAATTTGGCCTGAGAATTGTTTTTGAATTTTTTCTGCAGTTTGGGGCAAAAAAGGCCGAAGGTTAAAAGCGATTTGTTGAATTTTTTTAACTAGATCTTCTAAAATCCTTTTAGCTTTTTCCGCAAAATAAAAAAAGGATAAAAATC
>JAMCTD010000024.1 GCA_023380995.1 Patescibacteria group bacterium | reverse complement strand
AATCCATAAATTGTATGCGAGCTTTTTTGACCCGGTCAGCAAAACGAATAAATGTGGATTTTTCCCCTAATCCGAATTTCTTTTCTTCTTCCAACAGTTTTTTAACATCCGGAGAAACCTTTTTACTTTTGCCCTTAGTTGCAATCATCCTGATATTGCCTCCGTACCTATCACCTCTTTCAACATCTGTAACCGTAAAATCGTATTGATTAAATAAAACAACTAAAGACTTAAGGGAGTAAGTCCTCAGATGTTCATGATAAATAGTATCAAATTGTCCCCCTTTAATGACATCTAACAAATAATGGGTTTCATTCACGAATACGCCTCCGTCTTTTAGTAAGATATTAGCACCCACAATAAACTCTCCTAATGCTTGCATATGCGCAAATGTATTTGTGGTGATTAACAAGGAAGCGCTACAGAATTCTTTTTTAACTTTTTGAGCGGTCTTTATATCAAAAAAAGCCTGGACTGTTTTTATACCGCTTTTGTTGGCAATTTTAGCAATGTTCGTTGGTTCTATACCCAATACTTTAACTCCGGCTTTTTTAAATCCCTTAAGCAGCGTTCCGTCATTCGATCCAACATCAATTACCAAATCATTTTTTCCCAAATTATATTTTTTCACCAAAGACAAAGCCATATTTTCCTGGTACTGCGCCAACTCTTTAGTAATCCCGCTTCTGTAAGGGTAATCTGGGTGATAAACTTCTTCTCCTGAAACACAGTAATCAATTTGAACCAGGGTACAATTCTCGCACCACATCATCCTTAGAGGATAGGTTTTTTCCGGCTCACTTAGCATCTCTCTTGTCAGTAAACTGTCGCACAAAGGCTGGTGCCCTAAATCAAGAACAGTATGAAGCTTACGGGAATCACAAACCTGACAACGGAAAATGTGACCTGTTTTTACTAGATGATGTTTAGGATAATTCACGTTTTTTGATTCCTTTCAAAAAAGGCAAGGTTCTGCGAGTAATGTTGTTCAAATTATCATACAACATTACGAGCAGATTCTTATAAACCTATTCCTTTATAAACAATTCCTGCCTGCAGGAAAGACGCCTTATCATAGACTCTTCTTCCGTCAATCACAATAGGAAATTTCATGCTTTTCTTAAAGAATTTAGGAGACAGTTTAAGGTATTCCTCCCAGGCAGTAACCAAAATAACCGCATCGGAATTTTTAACTGCTTCCCCAACGCTTTTGGCTATTACCACAGATGGATTATTTATTTGCTCTAGTACTGTTTTCTGATAGGCCATTGGGTCATGAACGATAATTTTAGCTCCCTCAGAAAGTAACAGATCAATAACCGCAAATGAGGGTGACTGCCGGATATCATCGGTATTTGGCTTAAAGGCAAGACCTAAAACAGCAATTCTTTTCTTCTTCAAGTTCTCCCCCATCGCTTTTTTTAGCAGTAAAACTAGTCTTTGAGGCTGAGTTTTATTGATATTGATAACTGAATTAAGCAAAAAAGCAGGATTTCCCAATTTCTTTGCAAAAGTGGCTAGCGCCTGGGTATCTTTAGGAAAACAACTCCCCCCATAGCCGCACCCGGAAAAAATATAATTTAGTATTCCGGGTTTTATTCTTTTTTTACCATTATAAGGACTTAGCCTTCTGTCCAAATGTACTCCCTGCCAGACATCAACAATATCAACTTTTCCGGTATGTTCTGCTATTCTGGCTATTTCATTCGAAAAACTGATTAGTGTAGCCAGTAGCGCATTGGCTGAGTACTTAGTCATTTCAGCAGTCCAAAGATTGGTAAATATTTTTGCTGCGGAAACTTTCCTATAAATTTTAGCAAATTCTTTTCCGCTTTTTTCATCCATCTGACCGATTACAATCCTATCCGGATGCAAAGCATCTTTTATTGCACACCCTTCTCTTAAAAATTCCGGGTTCATGCATATCCCAAAATCACTGCCCGCCTTTTTTCCGGAATATTTTTCCAATATTGGTTTTACAATATCTTCAGTAACTCCGGGTAAGACTGTGGATTTAACTGCAATTACATGATATTTATTTACTTTTGCCAAAGCCTCTCCTATTTGTTTGGCAGCAATTTTAATAAAGAATAAATTTATTTTATTATTGGTTGTTGGGGTACCTACGGCAATAATTGTTACAGAAGATCCTAAGACAGATGCTTCCAAATTTATTGATGCCTGAAGAGATTTTTTAGCTACCTCCTTTTTAAGAAGTTTGTCCATGCCTGGTTCATAAAAAGGGGAGTAACCATTGTTTATTCTGGAAATCTTGTTTTGATCATTATCCACACAAATAACCTCATGGCCTAAAAGCGAAAGGGATAAACCTGTAACTAAACCCACATAACCTGCTCCAACGATTGCGACTTTCATTCCAAACTATCCTTATTATTTTTATTCATTGATAAATTTTGCTGATACCAAATTAAGGTATTAAGCAATCCTTTATCTAAACTAATCCCGGGATTAAACCCTAAATCCTTACGGGCTTTACTAATATCCGGACACCGCCGGTTTGGGCTATCTGTCAGATACTCCTTATCTTCACTTTTGCCTTTGATAACTTTTCCCGGATATCCAAATTCTTTTAAAGCCACTTTTTGCATTTTTTTTGCTAAATCAAGCATTGAAATTTCTCCTTGTTCAACGCCTATATTATAACTTTCAGAATTTTTTCCGCCAATTAAAACTTTAATGTACCCTACAACCGCATCTGCGATATAACAAAAAGTTCTGGTTGGGGTACCTGTTGAAAGCATAACAATATCTTTATTGCTTAAGATGTTTTTGGCAAAATCCGGTATTACCCTACCATCGGTAATCTTTAATCCCGGGATTAGTTTAGATAAA
>JAMCTD010000023.1 GCA_023380995.1 Patescibacteria group bacterium | reverse complement strand
AAACTTTTTTAATAGAAGAGGGTTTAGTTGGCGAGGAATTTTCCCTTTTTACATTATCCGATGGAAAAACTTATCAAATAGTAAGCTGGGCTCAAGATCACAAAACAATTTATTTCCTGCTCTCTTGATTCCTGAACCAAATATTAAAATTCCAGGGAGCTTCATTGCATCAGTTAACCCCAGGATTTCTTTCCCCTTCACTTTTGAGTAATCCTCAGGATATCCTTTTGAGCATCCTGCTACGGAAATCCTAACTTTCTTATCAAACTTAATGTTCGTGCTTTTCAGTTTTTGCGATAAAACAGCCTGAACAACTTTTAGATAATCTGTTTTAATACTAGGCAAAATAACCTCTGCTTCCGGATCACCCCACCTACAGTTAAACTCTATAATCTTCACACCCTCATCTGTTAAGATAGCGCCTAAATATAATATTCCTTTATAAGGCCTTCCTTCTTTTTTCATTCCTTTAATAACTGGATCTATGATTTGTGTCTTAACTTCTTTTAGGATTTTTTTTGTAACCACTCCTGCCGGTGCAACACTACCCACTCCGCCTGTATTAGGTCCTTTATCGCCATCATAAATTGTTTTGTGATCTTGAGCCCAGCTTACTATTTGATAAGTTTTTCCATCGGATAATGTAAAAAGGGAAAATTCCTCGCCAACTAAACCCTCTTCTATTAAAAAAGTTTCTCCGGATTTTCCAAACTCTTTCATTTGATTAATAGCTGAAATAGCTTCTCTTTCAATAAGATTTTTAATAACACCTTTTCCAAAAGCCAAACCTGTGGCTTTTATAAAAAGCAATTGATCAGGCATTGTATTAACATAATCAATTGCAGCTTTTTGGTTGTTAAATGATCTAAACTTTGGAATAGGTAAATTATATTTGACCATAAAATTTCTAGCCCACTGCTTATCCCACTCTAGCTGTGAGGCTTTTTGCGTTGGACCAAAAGCTTCTATCCCTAAACTTTCAAACTTATCAACATAACCTGCTGCGATAATATCATCTTGTCCTACATCTACCAAATCTATTTTTTCCTTTTTGCAAACTTTAACAATTCCCTCAAAATCTAACATTGGTACCTCCGGATAATTTTTGATTTTAGGATTCTTATAGTCTGTTAACCCATTGCCTGGCGTCATAATAACTTTTTTTACTTGTTTGCTTTTTGCATAACAAATAGCCAATGCATGCTCTCTTCCATTTTGTCCAATCACTAAAATATTCATATTTCCCCCTGACATAATTTTGCTAATACCTCCACATACAATTCATTTTCTTTAACCTTTAATCTTTCATATAAAGAATCAACTGTATCATTAGTTTCAATTTTTTCAAATACTCTGCCCAAAACTGGACCAAAATCAAATTCTAAAGTTAAAAAGTGAAGGGTTGAACCAGCATATGTTGCTTTATTATCTAAGAAATTTTGCAAGGCCAGGTCAGTTAATTTTCCTTTATTCCACAACCCCTCACTTCCATCAGGGTTTAATACTTTACCATCCAAAGAATCTGGAATAAGTCCTGGGTGCATATTTAAAATCTTATTGGGAAATCCTTTGATCACTTCATCTAGAATTATTTGTTTCCATCCAGCCAGACAAACAAAATCCAAATTTAATTCTTGTAAAGAAGTAAACAAATCTTCTTTATTGTCAACAATTTTAACTGGCAGGTTATCCTCTTTAGCCCTTTGTAAACCTAAAGCATCTGCTGTATCACTAATGACTGCCACAATATTTGCTTGAATTTTTCCTGACTTTACCCCATCAATAATTGCCTGTAAGTTTGTACCAGTCCCTTTATTAGAAATTAGGATAGCAATCTTCTTCATGCAATAGTAAAGTCCACCTCTTTCTTCCGTTCTCCAATATCCACAGGATAATTACCATTAAAAAGAGCCATGCACAAAGAGCTTTCAGGTAAACCAACAGCTTTCACCAAACCCTCATAAGAAAGATAGTGCATGGAATCTACTCCTAATTCTTTGGCAATTTCTTTAACACTTTTTGTAGCTGCAATGAGTTCATTTTGGTTTGGTGTGTCGATCCCATAAAAATCAGGGAATTTGACAGGAGGAGACGACACCATTAAATGGACTTCTTTTGCTCCGGCATCTTTTAGCATTTTGATAATTTTTTTTGAAGTAGTACCTCTCACAATCGAATCATCCACCACAATTACTTTTCTGCCTTCCAATACATATTTCATTGGATTAAGTTTTAGTTGAACAATGTTGCCCCTGGTATGTTTTTCCGGAGAAATAAAAGTGCGGTGGATATAACGGTTTTTAATAAGCCCCATCTCAAAAGGGATACCTGATTGTCTTGAATACCCAATTGCAGCAGGAATTGCAGAATCAGGGACAGGAATGACTATATCAGCTTTAATATTATTTTCTTTTGCCAATTCCCTTCCTAAACTCTGTCTTACTTGATCAACACTTTTGCCAAGCAAAATAGAATCTGGCCTGGCAAAATAAACAAACTCAAATACATCCAGTTTTTGATTGCCTTTTTCTATCTGGATACTTTTTAAACCTTTATTATCAATGACCACCATCTCGCCTGGGTTTACGTCCCTTACAAACTTGGCCCCAACAATATCCAAAGCACAAGTTTCTGAGGCAAAGATATAGCCCCCATTTAACTTTCCTAAAACCAAGGGTCTTATTCCAAAACTATCCCTGACAGCTACAATTTTTTGCTCATCCATAACAAGCAAACAAAATACTCCGGTAAAAAGCGGGTAAGCCATTTTAATTGCGGTATCCAAACTATGTCCTTCCTTAATATAAACTGCAATGGCTTTGGTAACCATTTCAGAATCATTCAAATCTTTTGTAGGAATCTTTTTACTTTTCAGAAACTCTTCCAGTTTTTTGGTGGAAGGAAGGTTGCCATTGTGTACCAGGGCAATTTGTTTGCTCCCGGAGATTTTTTCTAAAATTGGCTGGGCATGAGATTCGACAGAATCGCCTGAAGTAGAATAACGGTTGTGACCAATGGCCAAATAGCCTTTTAACTTTTTTAAATCTTTTTCTCCAAAAACATGGGCAACTAAACCCATTCCTTTGTGCAGATAAATTTTCTTACCATCTGAAGATGCAATTCCTGAAGATTCTTGACCCCTGTGTTGAAGAGCCCAAAGGCCTGGATGAACTAAACGGGCAGCCTCAAAACCCGCACCATAAACTCCGAATATCCCACATTTCTCAGTTAGCTTATGTCTCATAGCTTAATATAACTAATTTGAGCCTTTAAGTCAAGTAATATTGGTGGTAAAATGAGCACAAAGGATTTGTTATTACCATGAAGAAAAAGTTGACCCAAAAAGTTTTAAAATACACTGTAATTTTTGAACCAGCTGAAGAAGGCGGGTACGTAGTTTCTGTGCCAGCGTTACCAGGGTGTGTAACCGAAGGCGATACTTTTGAGAAAGCAGTTGAGATGATAAAAGATGCCATGAAAGGCTACTTGGCAGTTCTTAAAAAAGAAGGCTTAGAGATTCCTAAAGAAGAAGATGAGGTAGTTGTTACTAAGGTTTCTGTACCAGAGCCAATAGTCTCATCCATTTAATGGCGTCATTTAAACCAAAAGAAGTTGTTTCAATTTTACAAAAACTAGGCTTCGCCAAAAAAAGACAAACAGGCAGTCATTTCATTATGTTTCATCCTCACTCTCAAATTGTTATCTCTGTACCAATGCATACTAAAGACGTTAAAAAGGGGCTAATGAGAAGTATCATCAAACAAGCACAATCAGCAGAAGAAGAATTTATAAAGTTAAAATAATCTCCTTTTGATAAATTAGAGGTGTCTATAGGCACGGACCCAAAATTGGACGCAATCTAGCTGCGCATATCTTTATCGGGCTGGTGATAATCCAGGTTAAGAAGAAAGCTTGAAGCTTGTGGCTGGGTATCAATCGATAGTTCCATGGAAGGATCCTTTAGCATCCTAGAGCAGACAAAACGGGAAAATTGTAGAATTACCTCTGCGACTCTCTCTCCCTGTTCTAATGTTAGAGGGGATTCGTCAATCGTTTGTTGTACAAGCCTTCCAAGTACCGGACGTAACTCCAAATCGTAGACGGTTGACTGAGAAGGATCGGCGATCTTTGCCCTTACAGCCTGCAAGGCATTATTGGCGGCAACCCCCCAAACCAAGGAATTCTCCAGCTGAGGATCCCATCCCTTCTCTCTGCCATCTTTCACCCACCCAACTACATCTTTCATACTAGCACTCTGAAGCCTCTCAAGAGGAATATTTAAAGCCTCAGCTACTTGTTGTAAATTGCTATAAGGATGATCGTGCTCTCTTCTAATCATGTTGCAATTATATGCGAAGCTAACAAACCTGTCAAGGTAAAATTGGGTTAAATATTTTTTAAAGGTTTTGGTATACTTACAGTATGCCTCCACTTAATAAATTATCCAGTAACGGCAGGATATTATCTTTCAGGTATGCCTTAGCAGGAGTCATTGCTGCTTTAAAAACAGAACCTAATTTAAAATTCCATTTTCTTTCAGGCTTGATTGTCATTATTATTTCCACCTTTTTAAAAATTTCCAGACAAGATTGGATGGTGATTATTTTCTTAATAGGCTTTGTTATTTCAGTTGAACTTACCAATACAGCAATAGAAGCTGTGGTAAATGCTTTTATAGACCAGCAACACCCAGGAGCAAAACTTGCCAAAGATATTTCAGCAGGGGCAGTTTTAATTGCTGCCTTAACCTCAGCAATTTTGGGAACCATTATTTTTTTACCCTACATTATTAAATGAGCAACACAACCCTCTTTTTTCAGATATTTAACCTAAACGGAAAAATCTGGGTGCTTGACCAGTTAATGATTTTTGCTTCCACTACTTTGATCTATCTTGTATTTTTAGTTGTTTTTCTACTTGCATTGAAAGGAGGAATAAGAGAGAAGAAAGCTTTTTTACTAATCATCCTAGGAATTCCTGTTGCAATTTTACTTATCAAAATAATTCATCTTTTTATAAACGAACCAAGACCATTTGTCGCCTTTCATCTCCTTCCCATTGTAGGTGAAAAAATTGATGCTTCCTTCCCTTCAAGGCATGCCACCATTATTTCGGTTATCGCTTTTGCTTATACTTATTTTAAATCAAAATGGGCATTACTTTTTTTATTAGTTATGGTTTGGATAGGAATATCAAGAATCTTTATAGGCGTTCATTATCCGTTGGATGTACTCGGAGGATTTGCATCCGGAGCAATCTCAATATTACTCGGCTTACAGGTTAAAAAAATTTTGAAGCTTGGTTTTGTAAAAAAACCTACCTCAGACTAGTTGTTTAAAATATCCTCAAATTTATTAGCATCCTTAAATGGCCCTATAACTTGCAAGTTATACTGTTTATTTACAAATAATTCTTTTGCCAATTCTTGCAAATCTTCTCTCGTGACTTTATCTATTTTTTGTAAAATTTCTTCAAAGGTTTCTACTTTTCTATCCAAAACAAAATTAGTGCCAAAATACTCTGCCAAAAAATTAGTTGATTCTTTTTGTAAAGCAATCCTCCCCCTGATCATTTCCTTGGCCTTTTTCAACTCATCATCTGTAACTTTCTCCTTAGTTAAAATCTCAAGTTCTGCCAAAATTACTTCCAAACCTTCATATACTTTTTCTAACTTTAAACCTGCGTAAACAGTAAATGCTCCGCTGTCTATATAGCTGCCATGGTGGGCACTAACACTATATGCTAGTCCCCTGCGTTCCCTAACTTGCATAAATAACCTGGAAGACATTCCTTCACCTAAAATTACTCCCAAAACCCTGGCAATATAACGCTTGCTCGCGTAACGGTCAAAACCTTCCATCCCTAAAACTAAATTAGCCTGATCTGTAGCTTTATAGAAAACATTAATTCTAGATTTACTCTGTTTCTTTTTTCTGTATGGTTTAAATGGTGTTTTTGCTCTTTTGGGTAAATCTGAGAAATATTTTTCAGCAATTTTCTCAATCTCTACCGGTAATTTCCCAACATAAATAAGTACCATATTATCAGGCGAATAAAGCGAGTCCACATAAGAAATCATGTCTTCGCGAGTAATGTTGGTAATTGTTTTCTCGTCGCCTCCAATATCCCAACCTAAAGGCTGATCCCCAAATTGCAACCTTTCGTATAATTCCCAAACATACCTTGACGGGTTATCCCTATACATTCTTAATTCTTCAACAATGACTCCTTTTTCCCGCTCAATTTCTTCTTTGGCTAATAATGATTCTTTAATCATTGAAGAAAGTATGTCTGAGGATAAATCAATATGTTTGGCTGCAGATTTAATCCAATAATAAGTTACTTCTTTATCAGTTGCAGCATTGTTAACTGCCCCAATGCTATCTACCAAAGTGGCAATTTTTTCTGCTGTTGGGTATTTAACAGAACCTTTAAAAAACATATGTTCCAAAAAGTGTGAAACTCCGTTAATCTTTTTGGTTTCATACCTTGAACCTGCACCAACTGCCACCAGGGTTGTTACAGAATCAAGATGAGGCATATCTATTGTTATTAAAGTTAAGCCGTTTGGTAAGGTTTTAATTCTGTGCATGGATGTGTTTTAACATTTCCTCCACTGTTTGCTCAACCCCTAAATCTGAATTATCAATTACAATTGCATTCTCCGGTATCCTTAAAGGCGAAATTGCCCTGGTTGTATCTGCCTGGTCTCTATTTTTCATATCCTGCAAAACATCCTCATATTTGGTATTAGGGTCTTTCTCCACCAGTTGCTTAAACCTTCTTTCTGCTCTAACTTCAGCAGATGCAGTTAAATAAAATTTATGTTTTGCTGTTGGAAAAATTTCTGAACCAATATCCCGCCCTGTCATCACTGTATCTTGTTCATCTACCAATTTATATTGGATTACCTTAGTTGCCTCACGCACTTCTTTAATGGCAGCAACAACTGGAACCATACTGGTTACTTTTGAATCATGCAAATGATCAGTAATATCTTCACCATTGGCAAAAAACCTTTGAGGGTGATCCGGCCGTATTTCTATCTGAAGATTTTTGTAAGTTTCTACAATTTTATTTACATCATCTAGGGAAATATTATTTTTTATAATAAAAATGCAACCAGCACGATAGATTGAACCTGAATCAATATACTTATAACCTAATTTTTGAGCCAATAAAAAACCAACGCTATTTTTACCTGAAGACGTTGGCCCATCAATAGTGATAACCTCAGTTGCACTTTCTGTTCCCATTAACCACTAAGTTTACCACATTCAGTGCTTAACATGAATGTGGTTCACCACAATAAGCAGAGTTAAGAAATCTTTTTAACCTTATGACCTTGGGATGTATCTTCTACTTCGTACCCTAACTTTTTAATTTCATGCCTTAATTTATCTGACTCTTTAAAATCCCCAGATTTTCTGGCTTGTTCCCTTTTATTAATTAACTTTTGTACTTCTTTGGGGATTTCTAAAGGCTTCCCAATATACTCATCCAATTTTAATCCCAAAACTTTATCCATTTCCAAAAGGGATTTGGCTTTTGCTGATGCCGGATAATCAGATTTGACCATATCCCACATAACGGCTAAGGCTTGCGGCATATTTAAATCATTATTAGCTGCTTCCATAAATTTTGCTTCAAACTGCGCACACCCAACCTTTGGCTCTTCAAAGTCTCTGATTATTTCCCTTAAGTTATTCAAAGCATTTTGGGCTGCTTTTAAAGATTCCCAGGTAAAATTTAATTTATCCCGCCAGTGGGCTGTTAAAGTTAAATACCTAAAGGCCAATGGATCAAATCCTTGATCTTCAATATCCTGCAGGGTAAAAAAATTACCTAAAGATTTGGCCATTTTTTGATTGTTTACCAACAAATGCTCACCCTCTAAGAAATAATCGACAAACTTCTTGTCAGTTTTTCCTTCGCTTTGGGCAATCTCATTTTCATGATGGGGAAAAATTAAATCTACAGCACCACCGTGTATATCAAAAGTATCACCTAAATATTCCTGGCTCATCACTGAACACTCAATATGCCAACCAGGCCTACCCTTACCCCAAGGGGAATTATATCCAAATTCATCTGCCTCAACAGCCTTCCATAATGCAAAATCCACTACATCATCTTTTGTATACTCATCAACAGAAACCCTGGCCCCTGCTTTGATCTCCCTCTTATCAAGTTGTGATAATTTGCCATAATCTGGGAATTTAGAAATATCAAAATATACCGACCCGTCTTGTTCTACATAAGCCAAACCTTTTTCAATTAGCTTTTCAATATACTTAATCATTTTCCCAACGTGTTCAGTTGCCCTGGGGTAAACATTGGCTGATTTAATATTTAATTTACGTAAATTTTCCAAAAAAGCCTTCTCGTATGGCCTGGTGATTGTTTCAATATCAACTCCCTCTTCCTTAGCTTTATTAATAATCTTATCCTCAATATCAGTAATGTTCGTTACCCTTTTTACTTCAAATCCATCAGCTTCCAGAACTCTTTGCAAAACATCTTCAAAAATATAAGTTCTTAAATTGCCTATGTGAACAAAGTTATAAACAGTAGGACCGCAAGTATATAACCCAACCTTTGGTGGATTTATAGGAACAAATTCTTCAACATTATGTGTAAGTGTGTTATATAGCTTGATCATACTAAGTTAAAAGTTTAAAGTTAAAAGTCAAAAGTGTTGGTAGTTTTCTTCGAAAACTTTGAACTTTGAATTTTGAACTTTGAATTTCCATTACCCTCCTACTCCTCTTTTAAACTCTGCTTTACCAGCATAAGCAATTGCCGGATTAACCGGCTGCTTCTTCTTTTCTTCCTTTTTCATTTCTGTTACTTGTTGCTCTTGCTCCTCGGCTTGTAACCTTTGTTGTTCTTTTTGCTTATTCTCCATCCTGACTTTGGCCTGAGCCGTCTCCACACCTTTCAGCCAGTTTCTGGTATAGATTAATTGTTTTTGCCTATCCATTTCCTTCTTTTGATCTTCCTGTTGTTTTTGTTGGATTTGTTGAGGAGTAAGTTGGGAACCTGTTACAGATTGCATACCTTGTTCTATCATTTCCCCCACAGAATCTTTGGCATCCTGAGCAATTTCTCCTGTTGTCTCTTGGATTTCATCACTAAATTTCCCTATCACGCTTCCTGGATTTGCCATGAGGATATATTAACATCCTTCACAACTGACAAACAATAAGATATAATACCCCCATGGGTTTAATGGATGGTTTAAAACAACTTGGTGATCTTAAAAAGATGCGGGATCAGGCCATGGAAGTACAAAAAAGGCTGGCCCAAATCAAGATTACCATTGAACATAAAGGTGTAACAGTGGTAATGACTGCAGACCAAAAGATGCAATCAATTTCTGGAGATATGGAGCCTTCTAAAGTTACAGAGGCAGTTAATGAGGCATTAAAACAGTCCCAAAAAGTGGCAGCTGAAGAGATGAAGGGTTTGATGGGTGGCATGGGCATCCCAGGAATGTGACACGAAGTGTCATCCTGAACTTGATTCAGGATCTATACAAATAATAGTTAAACAAGTATTTCAGAATATAAATCTCTCCAGCTAGGATTACTCTTCTCAATTAAATCTATTTTCCATTGTCTTCTCCAAGCTTTTAATGCTTTTTCTCTTTGAATTGCCGAGGCAACATTCTCTATATTCTCATAATAGACTAGCAAATGGACATTGTATTTTTTGGTAAAGCCATCAGCTAGGCCATTTTTGTGCTGATATACTCTCTGAACTAAATTAGAAGTTACACCTATATATAGTGTTCCGTTCTTTTGACTAGCCATGATATAGATATAGAACATAAAATTATTATATAGATTCCAGATCAAGTCTGGAATGACATTTGAATGTAAGCATAGAATGATAGGAGGCGAAAGTGGTAAAATTCACACTATGGCACAAGTCCCCAAATCTGTACAAAATTTAATTGAAGCTTTTGAAAGATTACCTGGGATTGGACCAAAAACAGCCCAAAGGCTCACATTTTATTTACTCCATGCGCCTTTAGAAGAATCTAAAGCTTTAGCTGAAGCTGCAATTTTTATGAAGGAAAAAACCAAGGTTTGCTCAATTTGTTTTAATATTGGGGAAGAAGATCCTTGTCAAATTTGTTCTGATGCAAATAGGGATCAAACAGTTATTATGGTAGTAGAAAACCCTTTGGATGTGTTAGCCTTGGAAAAGGCAAGCTATAAAGGGCTTTACCATGTTTTACATGGGGTAATTTCTCCTTTGGAAAATATTGGCCCTTCAGAAATCCACATCAGGGAGCTTTTACCAAGATTAAAAGATGGAAAAGTTAAAGAAATAATTTTGGCTACCAACCCAACAATGGAAGGAGAAGCAACTGCCATGTATATCCAAAGGTTAATTTCTCCCTTAGGAATTACAGTTACCAGGATTGCCAGAGGACTACCGGTAGGGTCAGATTTGGAATATGCTGATGAAACAACACTGTCTCGGGCTTTAGAAGGAAGAAAAGAATATTAACGTTGTTTTTTACTGGCCTCTATCACATTCCTTAATAAGCACACAATTGTTAAAGGCCCTATTCCACCAATTGTTGGACAATATAATTTAGCTTTTTGGGACACTGTATTTTCCTCAATATCCCCATAGATTTTCTCCTCATCATCAATTACCTCTTTTCCTACTCCCACTCCAATCACAAAACTTCCATTTTTAATTTTATCCCCTGTAATAATGTTTTTCCTGCCTGTTGCAGAGATTATCACATCAGCATTTTTAATTAATTTATCAGGGTTTTCTGTTTTAGAATCAATTAAAGTAAATTCTATTCCTTTTTCTGCCAGCAAATCCCTGGTTGGTCCTCCAGCAGTTCTGCCTTTACCCAAAAGTACTACATGCTTACCCTTTAAAAATTCTTCTGCAGAAGAAACCCCTTCAAACCTTGCAAAAGCCTTAAGCATTTCCCAAACCCCTAAAGCAGTTGCTCCTTTAAATAATGAATCAGGTAAAAACCCATCCACATCTTTTTTAGGATCAACTGTAGAAACTAGATTATTAAAATCCCAACTTTGATATGTTGGATATTGAATAATTATTCCATGAACACTTACATCATCATTTAAGCTTTGAATTGTTTTTACAGTATCTTCAAACTGATCTTTAGAAAATTCAAAAAGTTTTGCATCAATACCGATTTGCTCTGCCTTTTTAATTTTATTATTAACATAAATTCTGGAAGCTGGATTATCACCTGCTAAAATTATAGCCAAAGTTGGTTTAACTTCTAGTTTCTCTACTTCTTGTTGGAGCTTTTTTGAAATTTCATCTGCAACTTCTTTTCCAGATACTTTCATCGGATTCCTGGTACCGGAAATTTTCCGGCAAACTTTTCCACTTCTTTCCTAATAGTTTTTAGGTTTTTATTTTGTTTTAATTTCTTTTTAGCTTCTTTTAAGAAATCCTTCCTTAAATCTTGGTCTTTGGGCAAATCTAATCCTCTGATTTCCTCCAAAGCTCTTTTAATCCATCCAGCTACTTTGACCATATCTTTTTCCCTCATCCCTCTGGTTGTTAAGGCTGGAGTCCCCATCCTAACCCCTGAAGGGTAAAAAGGTGAAGCAGGTTCTCCTGGAATAGTATTTTTATTAACTGTAATTCCTGCTTCTTCCAAAGCATATTGGGCCTGATAACCCATACCATAACCATAACTGGTCAATCCCAACAACACTAAATGTGTTTCTGATATTGTACCCAGTTCCTTTGCCAAAACTGCAGCATTTTTAGCCACTTGGGCTGCATATTTTTTAAATGAGGGTTTTAATGCTTCTTCCAAAGATACAGCAATAGCTGCTGTTTGGTGGTTATGAGGACCGCCTTGAATACCAGGAATTATTGCCCGCTCAATTTTTCCTTTTATTTCTGGATCCTTCTTAAGTCCTCTGTCAGTAACTAGAATCATTGCCCCCCTGGGTCCTCTTAAAGTTTTGTGAGTAGTAGTCATAATAACATCAACATAAGGCACAGGCGATTCATGTACCCCACCAATAATTAGTCCAGTGATATGGGAAATATCTGCCACCAAAGTTGCCCCTACCATATCAGCAATCTTCCTAAACTTTTTATAATCTAGCTTAAAAGGATAAGCTGTAGTTCCCACCCAAATCATTTTTGGTTTATTTTTTTTAGCCAAAGCTTCCAGCTCTTCAAAATCAATTTTCCAATCCTTACCCACATTGTAATTGACTGCTTTATAAAAAATGCTGGAAAAATTTAATTTAGCCCCATGAGTTAAGTGGCCCCCAGAGGATAAAGCCAACCCCATCACCACATCTCCTGGATTACAAACTGCCATGGTAACAGCCATATTGGCTGGGGAACCAGAATAGGATTGGACAAAAGCTAAAGGTACACCAAATAATTTTTTGGCCAAATTAACAGCATAATTTTCAATTTCATCAATTACTTCATTACCACCATAATACCTTCTGCCAGGAAATCCTTCTGAATATTTATTGGTTAAAATTGAACCCAAAGCTTTTAGGACATCTGCAGAAACATAGTTCTCAGAAGGTATCATCTCCAACCCATATTTTTGGCGGTGGGCTTCTTTTGCAATTAATTTAAATACCTTTGATGCCATTGATGCTTCAGAGTATAAAATACTATAGTTATCTTTTCAAGGAGAAGATTAGAATCTAAAAAGAATTAAGGAGTTATTTCTGCTCTTTCTCGAAGAGCTCTGGAAACTCCACCAAAAGCTATTTGTCCAAATCCAATACCACCGATAAAAACCCCTCCAACTCCACCAATAATTGCGCCTTTGGTATCCCCGATACCATAACCCCAGATTACACCTGCAGAGGCTAATCCAATTGCAGATTCTAAAGAAGCTCTTAATGCTTCAACGTAAGCTCTTGTTTTCTTTCCATCTTTTGCCAACTCCACTGCCCTATCACTCGATAATGGACTCAATAATATTCCTCCTAAGAGTCCTCCGGTTCCTACACCAACCTCTATCCCAACTCGAGGTTCCCATATCAGCCAAGAGGCTCCCCCGAACATAGCACTCATTATTACTGCACCCATCACCGCATCCTTGAGTGACATCTTTATTGACTCTGGTTGGTCTGGTTCTGTAGAATAAATAGGTCTCTCGGTATTATGCATATAGTTATTATTGCTTAGCGTAGAACTGGCACCTGCATAGGCACCGCTATTGGGGCTGCTATTTTCTCCCTTCCTCTTTTCTTTACAACTCCTTCTGGATCAGAAATGTGTAGTAACCAGTAATATTCTGTAACTGGTTTATTTTGTCCTGGCCCTGTTATTATATCTTCAACCATCTGTTTTAGAATTGAACCAGACAATTCAGAAAACTGAGCTAAAAGAATAACTTGTTTTTTCCAGGAAATCTCCCTCCACATCATCCATTTTTCTTTATTAAAAACAGAGTTACCAAAAGGATCTATTTCATCAAAACAAGTGGGGAAAGGAAAATCTAGGGACGAATTTTCATCACACCATACATTAATACGGCCTGTTTTATCTATTAGTCTCATCCCGACATTGTCATGCAGAGTTAAACCATATAATTTTTTAATATCTTCTTGAGGATCCATTGCGGGGTAATGCTGCATCTCTGGTAAATAAATTATGGCGGTTACATTTTCTGCCGCTAATTTGTGAGGTTGTCTTCCAAAGTTAGTAGTAGGTATATTATGCACTCTCTCACGGAGGCCTTTTGCCTCTTCAGCCCGACCTGCTTGCATATCTTCTATACTCGCAGCCCGAAAAACTCGTGGATACCTTTTACCTAAAGAGGAAGGGAG